>JAYQWI020000644.1:0-4088 GCA_035871815.2 Candidatus Parabeggiatoa communis | reverse complement strand
GCTCTTCCGATCTGTTTGATGTCTCCTTATGATGCTTTGAAAAATGAGAATAAAGCCGGAAAAATAGGCGATCTGATCAGTCCGTTTTTGTATCCTATTGAAAAATATATTTTAAAATATTCCGATCTCATCTTAACAGATACACAACTTAATCGTGAATTTTTTATTAACACATTTTATGTGAATCATAATAAAATCAAAGCAATATATGTAGGCGCTAACGAAGACTTGAATTTTTATGACAACAAGATCAACAATAAGGATAACTTACAAGTCATTTTTTATGGCTCTTTTTTACCGTTACATGGTATGGATGTCATACTCCAAGCAATACATCGTTTACGAGATAAACCCATTCATTTTACGCTGATTGGTGGCAAGGGCAATAGCTTAAAACAGTTTGAAAAAACAAAGAAAGCACTTGGATTACAGCGTATAACGCATATCAAATGGGTAGAATTTAGTGAATTGTGTCGTCGCTATATTGCAAAAACAGATATTTTTTTGGGGGGGCCTTTCGGAGGAACAGGACAAGCTCAGCGAGTAATTACCGGTAAAACGTTTCAAGGTTTAGCGATGGCAAAAGCTACGATTATTGGTAAAATCAAAGAACCTGTTGGTTTTAAGGATAAAGTGAATTGTTTAATGGTGGAACAAAATAATTCTGAACAATTAGCAAATGCCATTCTTTGGGCTTATGAACATCGTGATAAGTTAGAAAATATCGGACAACATGGCTGGCATTTATATCAAAATAAATTTTCAGTCACTCACATTGCAAAAACGTTAAATGAAATATTGTTATGAGTCAATATTATCCGCCAACACCCCGATATCTTTTTCGTCGCTATGAGATTTTGAGACACATCAAGCGAGGAGGTACTTTTTTAGAAATTGGTGCCGGTAATTTTCAATTATCGACAGAATTATTGAGTTATTTTGACACAGGTGTTGCCTTAGATTTTCATCCAGAAATGGCGGATATTTACGCTGGGCTTTGCACTGATTTAAAAAATCGTTTAGAAATGAAAAGGGCAGATTTTTTATCAACCCATTTTACAGACACTTATGATTGTGTTGTTGCTTGTGAAGTGATGGAACATGTTATCAACGATGTTGATTTTATCAATAAAGTTTACCAACTTTTGAATCCCAATGGACAAGCCATTATTTCTGTGCCTGCTAGAATGAAATATTGGGCAAAGGATGACGAAATGGCGGGGCATATTAGACGCTATGAAAAAGACGCACTCTTGCGTTTATTTCAAAAAGCACAATTTAAGCATATAATTATCATTTCTTATGGTTATCCTTTTGTCAATTTGTTAAGGCTGGCAAGAATATTGATGGCAAAACAGCAATATAAAGAGCGAATAAATTGGAGCCAAGAACAACTTACTCAAAAAAGTGGTGTCAATCGAGTACCTTTTTTATTACGCTTTTTTGTCAAGAAAAATGTGTTTTTACCTTTTAATTTAATGGCTTCACTCTTTAATCGCTTTGATTTATCAGAAGGGTATTTAGTGATTGCGGAAGCGTGATAAGTAAACCAGGCGCTTCAAACTCCAGATGCTCATATCAGCAATCAAGGTAATCACTCTGAATCCTGCAAGAAGTACGGCAATATTGCCCAACGAAAGAGGTGCGTTAAGCATATTGCCTGCCACCATTTCAAAGATACCTATGCCTTGTGGGGCAAAAATCGCGATGAAGCCAATTCCCCAAGAAAATATGTAAATTCCGCCAACTTCTAGCATTGAAATCTCTCCTAATGCGAGAAAAGCGGATAAATAGGTGATAAAAGCGAACGTTAGCAGGAACCAAATGAGTATATAGATAGCAATTGTTTGCAGATAAAAACGATAATGAACTTGAGAAACTGATTTTAAAATTTGCCAATTCAATATTTTGGGTGCCAAACTTAATCCTAATATACTACATAAGCATCCAATTACTGCGATCTTTCCCCAAATATCGGTTATACCACGAAAATACCACACGCTTATACCACCGATGATAAAAGCCGTGCTTGCCGCCATAATATTTTCCAATAGTACAAAGGTGGTTAAGTGAACAGGTTTTATTCCCTGCTGGTAAAAATCCATCGTCCGCCCTACGGTATGCCAAATGCCACCAGGTAAATAGCGTGCTGGTAAACGATTGATATGAGTTTTAAGTGCAAACGAATAAGAAATTGATGAACCACAGGCTTTCAAAATCATAACAACAGATGCGGGTGCAACAAAGTGAACTATTATCAAGAAAAAAACGGCGAGGATAAGAAAGTCAGGTTGAGCATTGGCAATTAAAGTTGCAAGTATGTTGCGTGATTGCCAAGCAAAATAGATAATAAACCCTAAAGCGAGTGGTGTAAAAATTCGTTTTGCCCATTTGAGTAGCGTACTTGATGAGGTGGGCATGACAACCTTGGTAAATTCTTGTTGAGTATCAATTTTCACTTATTTTATCAATTCATCAGAGAGGGACTGGATTTATAACTTTTATATGAATAAAAAAGTTATAAAGAAGATTGAAAATCGGCAACAAATAGCAATCTCCCTAGTTATCAGATCAATTTATCAGGGGCAATTTTTTAAATGATTTTCTGCGTATTTCCGAATGTTTTTATAAGCCATAAATCTTCAGTCAATTTGTTGGGTTGCCCTTTAAAGCCCCTGTTTTCTAAGTGAAAGGGCAACCACAATGGATTGCCCCCTAAATTTTTAATGTTTTAATGGGCAATTCTATGGATTACCCCTATCTATTCGGCATCCATTTAACTAAACGATCAATGCCCTCTACACCGCTTAATGGTATAGCAATCTGTCCGTTGGGCACCTCATATTCACGCGGGTTAATTCGGATCAAAGTGCTGTTATATTTCTTAGCGAATTGTTCTGAGTAAAGTCTAATCGTCACGACTGAAGTGCCCGCGCCAATTTCAAGAATGGCTAAGTTGCTTTTTTGATGCTGTTTTTGGTTCAGCCAACCCCAAAGTCTTTCAAGTTGTTTTCTGCTTCGATCTCTATTCCAACTGCCATCACTGAACATCAAGACATTTGGGCGAGCTATCCTACCACACTGTTGACATTGCGGTAAAGGGGGTATCGCTTCAAAAGCCTCTTCATCTATTTTGATATCGAACGGTTGAATATCCCAAATATCACGACAACAGGGTGTGGTACATTGTAGATAATGTATGGAACCATGACATTCGGCTATTTTCTCTTCATCGTATCCCGCTTTTTGAAATTGGCCATCAATATTTGAGGTTAAAACAAAATAGCCGCTTTTTTTAGAACGGGCTATTTCAAGTAATTGCAAAAAACCATGATGTGGAATAGCTTTTCGATAGAGATTTAATAAATGGCTGTAAAATGCCCAAGCTAATTCAGGATCACGCTCAAAGGATTTAGGGTTAGCCATTTGAATCAAAGATAAGCCTCGTTTTGCAGTAGGTGGGTAGTTTTTCCAAAAACCCTTATCTCCCCTAAAATCAGGCATGCCTGAATCCACACTGAAGCCTGCCCCAGCCGTAATCAATAGGGCATCTGCATTGAATAAGACTCTCGCGGCTTGTTCTATTGTATTATCTAATGTCATCGCTATATCAATCCTCAATTATCACATCTCGTTTCATCATGACAATCTGCTTTCTATTTTCTATCTGTAAAGCCTTTTTTCACGCAAAACCCCAAAGACGCTAAGCTAAGAATAATATTGAGTTAGAATCGAAGCGCCACAGGGCAACCACAAGGGTTTGCCCCTACAACGCAAATGGAAAATGCTATAATCAAAAAAATGGGTCTCATTTTTAACAATCCCTGTCATTCACCACAAAAGGATACATTCTATGCACTATTTATCAACTCTCTTACTCACAAGCAGCCTAACAACCGCTTTGGCACAACCCAGCCATCAAGAACGCAGTTTGTTCCACCTGCAACTACCTGCCATGCAGGATATCTTAACTGACAATGAAACCGGTTTAATTGTGCCACAGAAAAACGCTCTGGCATTGGCTAACAAAGTTAATTATCTTTTAGATAATCCTGCACTGCTTCTCCATTTAGGAAAACAGGGCAGAA
>JAYQWI020000643.1:0-2972 GCA_035871815.2 Candidatus Parabeggiatoa communis | reverse complement strand
TCCAAACCTTCGCAAAATAAATTTTGCACTCCAAACCTTTAATTAAAATATGACTAAAATGTAAACTTTTCTCTTTCAATCTTCTGGTATATATGGTAAGGTCTCAACTTTATTCTATCTATCTCATTATCAACCTCAATTATGAAGGATAAAAATCAATTATGAGTGGTATCATCGCAGCATTAGGATACAATAATGTCGTACCTTCCTTATTTCAAGGGTTACAACGTATGCCGTTTGAAGACGGTGAATATGAGGGGGTAACGATTGCCACTTTAATGGAAAGGCGCATACAGCAAAGACACTTCTTCAAACCGGATTTTTCCACTTTTCTGCAAAAACAAACCCTGACAGGTTGTTTGAATCTGGCTTGTATTCGTCAAAAGCAGCAATCTCAAAAATCACAGGTTCATTTAGTTGCCACCGAACAGATTGCCATCGCCTCTCACGGTTTTATCGACAACATCCCTGAAATTCGGGAAGAGTTGCTTCAGTTGGGATATGAAGTGGACAGTTTATGCCCCTCTGAACTCATTCTGCGTTTTATTTGCCGCTATTTGGATATAGAGATGTCAGCGCGAGAAGCCAGTCTAATAGTTTTCAGACGTTTAAAGGGTGAGTTTGCGATAATAGCTCTGTTTGCCTTGGAAGAGTCGTTGATTGTCGCACAACGGGGTGTGCCGATGATGCTTGGTATCAAGGATAATGAAGTTTATATCGGCTCAGACATTATAGCTTTAAATTACCTTGTTCAACCCATCATGCAAATTGAAGAAAATAGCCTGTTGATATTACGTTCATTCCAGAATTACCCGAAATCCAATTTGGAGATAGTGCAGCATATATAGGTGATCTTTAGACTACTCTATCCGAAAACGGGTGTCATTCAACTTGCCTTTCTCAATATGGTTAAGCGGATCAGCAATACCTTCTGGCATCCGCAATAAATAGAGTTGATATTCCCCCCGTGGCATATCCTCACCAATGGGTTTATCAATCAAAACCTTGCCGTTGCCACGCCAATGCTGTAAAACAGCCGGATTGAAGGCTTCAAATCGGTTGACATCAGGGATAAAAAACAACTGGCCGTCAGGATAGGCGATAGCGAAATGGTAATGGATACCACTTTGCGGTGGCAAACCGACTGTTTGAAATTCTACCTGTAAAGTGTCGCCGTGATGGTAAATCGTTTGAGAAGGGGAGGGGGCAGGTGGAACTGTGCCATTAGGCAATAGCGGTAAGTTTCTGAATAACCTTCCAAATTCCTCAGGCACTTGAAAATGACAATTCAAAGCTTGATAGCCATCAGCTTTGACACTCAGTTCAGACAAACCGGCACAAGTCTTTAAACTGTAGCGCCCATCCTCAAAACTGGGCACAGCATAGTTTTTGAAACACTGACGAAAAACTATGGCATCGTCGATAGGCCTTCCAGTAAGCGCGTCAGTGACATAACCTTCTATCACGCCTGAAAATGTCGGCGCATCCACTCTAGCAATGTGCAATTCATATTGGCTATTTTGCCGACACGGTTTATCTTCTGGGAAGTTATCACTGACTTTCACAGCGTAAAAACCGTTTGCAGGGGCTTGCCAAGAAATCCATTCTGCTTCACCTTCAAAACCGTCATTTTCAGGCTCTTTCAAAAGAGAATTGCCCTGCAAATCGTAAAGTTCAAGCACAACATCTATATCGCTTCCCACAAAACGGGCTTCAATTTTATGGCCAATGTCTGCCAGCGCATAAAATTTAAACCAATCAACATCATCCAGACTATGCAAGGTATGTTGATAACGTATTTTATCGCCAACCAAAATAAGATGCGCTTGTTCAAGACGATCATCCGGTTCAGAGAAATCTTGAAAAGCGAAAGCACTCATCTGAGAGAAAGACAATAGAGAAACGGCTATCAAACCGTATTTTAGAGTCGTCATGGTTTTCATTTTCCAATTCCAATTAATTATCAGTAAATCGAAAATAAATAAAAGCAAAATAAATTTTGCACTCCAATCCTCGCAAAATAAATTTTGCACTCCAATCGGGCCACAAAATAGATTATATAGAATGTTGATGATCATAATTTACGCTGTTCTTTAATCAGTGTTAATCAGTTTAATCATGATAATCAGTGTTCTATTTTGATTTAATCGGATCGAACGCTGATTTGACGAATGTCAATGATTAACACTGCTTTTGAGCTTTCCAAAATCACGCTAGAGCCTTGCCAAGCGTATGGTTCTTAGGGAGAATACTATGAAAATGCTCTTTTAAAATTTGTTTAACATCAACAAACTTTGGACAGAGGTTAACCAACTTGTTAATGGCCCCCCTCCCCCGAAGTGTTCCAGCTTCCTGAGATTTCGCCCCACCATATTAACTAACAGTGAGATAATTATGAAAGATATTTGTAAGCCCTCAAGAATTTTTAGAAAGCTACTTGTTGATATTCCACCGAGTATTAACAGTGGTAGCAGACAAAAAAAAGTATTTCAAAAAAAAATTCAGTCATGGTTGGATAATATTGACTTTCTTAAGTTTTCTAAGACTGATAAATTATACGGGCGAATTTTTTATTTCAATCACGAAGTGTATGGTGTGAGGGATATTCACAATATTCTTAAACCTATTTTTGATATGTTACAAGGAAAGGTGTATGATGATGACAATGACATACTATTTTTTGAGGCTATCCGCTTGGATATGTCAAAAAAGGATTCATGGTTTAAAATTGAATTGGATGGTACGGCAACTGATGAGATAGAGAAGGCATTAATACAAACCTGTTGTCTTATTGAAGTCGGCACCTTGCCCCCAATTGAATCAAACGCTGTTAAACTTTTATGGTTGGACACATCGTTGTGACTGTTATGAACAAAAAATTTGAGAATTACTTCATTAAAGCCTTGCATAACGCCAAAATTGAAGAAATTAAAGAAACCTATCGGAAAAAAGAGGGTTTTTCTGTTCACAAA
>JAYQWI020000642.1:0-3295 GCA_035871815.2 Candidatus Parabeggiatoa communis | reverse complement strand
CGTAGTGCTATTGCGACGTTATGGTCAGTCAGAGAGGATGTGGCTTATTATCTGTTTAAAAAGTTTTATCAAGAATTGATAGAGAAACAGCAATCTAAAGCCCTAGCACTGCAACAAGCGCAGCGCAGGTTGTTAAAGTATCCCAGTTGGCAACATCCTCATTATTGGTCAGCGTTTTTGTTGATTGGGGATTGGTTATGATTGCTTAGCCTGAGAGGATTTTTATTAGCCATTCAGGCCTTCGCGAAAATAAAAGTTATTGAATAATCAATTAGTTATGTTAAATATGAGCCAATAGAATTAGCTGAAGATAAATTTTGGACTCCTGTTTTTTAGAAAACTATAGATAATCAAGTATAATTGTCAGTCAGTTTAATTCCGTTTAAAAAATATGTTTTTAATTATCCATTACCAAACATGATTAGAAAACTCAAAATTGTTAATTATAAATCGTTGAAAAACGTTGAAGTCACGCTTTCTAACCTCATGGTGATTTTCGGTGCTAACGCGGTGGGTAAGAGCAACTTATTTGATGCGCTTAACTTATTATCGCGTTTGGTGACGCAAAAAAATCTGAAAGAGGCTTTTGCTGAACATCGCGGTGTGCCAATTGAAGCGGTGCATTATGCTCAGGGTACGATGCCTGAATTACAAAAAACTCACACGATTTCCTTTGCGGTTGAGGTTGAATTAAGTGAGGCCGTTGTTCAGGAAGTAGAAACGCGGATTCGGGAATTGAGTCAAGACATTGAGGGCGAAATTCAAAATAAAAGCTTGATTACTGATCGGGTGTTGCGCTATGAAGTGGGGTTGCAAATTGAACTGAACTCTGGACAAATGGCTGTTGTCAATGAAAGCATGACTTCAGTAGCTCAAGAGGGTGGCCAAACTCTTCGCCAACCGTTTCTTGAGACAGTTGAAAATCAGTTGCATTTATGGCGGGAGGGACAATCTCGCCCCACTGTTCATCAGACGGGACTGGATTATACGATTGTTTCAACCGCACTTTATCCACCCCATTATCCCCATCTCACGGCTTTTCAAAAGGAAATGTCACATTGCCATGGTTATTATTTTGAACCCAGAGCGTTAATGAGAGCCGGTAATAACATTGCCCAAGTGACTCATTTAGGTTCAAAAGGTGAAGATTTAGCGGCTTTTTATCATACCTTGGCCCATCAAAATCCACAGCAATTTAAAGCACTTAAATTAGCAGCCAAACAGTTATTACCCCGTTTAACTGATCTGGAAATCGAACGCACGGATAAATCTGAACTGTTTTTGCGTATTTGGGAAGAGAAAGCTTGCTTTTCCAATCGCCTAATTTCGGAAGGAACTTTGCGTGTTTTGGGATTATTGGCAGCCTTATCACCGACTTCTGGGGCCACAACCTTATGTTATGAAGAACCAGAAAACGGTGTTCATCCAAGGCGCTTGCGTCCTCTTTCTGAATTGATAAAAAATGTGGCCAGTTCTAATCGTCAAATTCTAATCAATACCCATTCACCGATATTGCCTACTTATTTTAATCATGAAGCCTTATTAGTTTGCCGTCGTGACGCTATGAATACGGTGTTTATGCCGTGTGAAAGTGATGTGGTGTTTGAACTTGAAGAACAGATTATACAGGGAGAATTTGGTGGCTAAAAAATTGATCAATTTTTTTCTTGAGGATAGTGCGCAAGAGGCCTTTATTCCGCCGTTGTTTGAGCGATTGATTGTGGAAGAAGGATTCAGTGTTGACGATTTTCAGTTTAAGATTTTGTGTTCTCGTGGTGGCGGTTCCATCCAAGAGTACAAAAACTTTATCAAACGCGCCAAAAAACGTGCCAATTTAGCTGATGCCTTAGTGGTTGGCTCTGATGGCAATTGCAATGGATTTGCTAAACGTCGCGAGCAACTTTTAAAGGTAGCCGCGACACCTCCTTATCCCGTCGTTTTCACAGCCATTCCTGATCCACATATTGAACGTTGGTATCTTTTAGATAATCAGGCATTGAGTCGTGCGATAGGCACAAGTGTTCAGGCGATCACACCAGTGGCAAAGTGCGAAAAGAACCACTACAAAAAATTATTACAGGCCGTTTTTGACAATACAGATGTTCAACCGCCTTTAGGGGGTTGGGAATATGGCCCCATTTTAGCTCAAAACATTGATTTATATCACGCGAGCCAAAAAGATCATGCACTTGGAGATTTTGTAGAACAAGTGCGTGTTTGGCTCAGGCAATTGAGCCTTTAGAGAAATTAGGCAACGATTTGTAGTGTTCAACAAGAAAATGAGGGATTGAACAAACCCAAAAACCTGATAGAACGCTGATTGCGCTAATTGTCATGATTGACGTTAATATTAATCAGAATACGGATGGTGGGATCGCTGTCGGTGAAATATGGGTATAATATTGGGTTCAATGCCGACAGCTTACCCACCCTACGAGCTTTGTATTTAAGTCAAACGAAAAATGCTCATGCTATAACAAATCAAGTAGGCATCCCAAATGAAAAAGTCTTTACTCATTTTCACCCTTTTTATTTGCCATTTACCACTCCAGGCTGAAGTCATCACGGATGGTACACTTGGGGCTGCCCTCTCATTGCCGGGCCCCGATTATTTGATTGACGACTCGTTAGGCCAACAATTTGGGAGTAATCTCTTTCACAGCTTGCAAACGTTTAATCTCAATGCCAGTGAAACTGCTACGTTCACCGGGCCAAATTCCGTAGCCAATATCTTGACACGAGTCACCGGGGGCAATAGTTCCTTTATTGATGGCACCATCCGTTCTGAAATTCCCAATGCCAATTTATATTTGCTCAACCCCAACGGCATTCTATTTGGTGAAAATGCGAGTTTGGACATAACGGGTTCTTTTCATGCCAGTACGGCTGATTATTTGCGTTTGGGTGAAACAGGCCGTTTTTCTGCTACTCATCCCAATCAATCTCTATTGACTATAGCGCCACCGCAAGCTTTCGGTTTTTTGGATAATCCAGCTTCTATTACTATTGACAATAGTTTTCTCAGAGTTCAGGAAAATAACACATTATCTCTTTTAGGTGGCGACTTAAAAATTAATGAGGGTACTTTATATGCACCTGATGGACGGATTAACATGGTCGCATTAAATTCTGGTGGTGAAATCATACCGACATCGTCTGATTTGAGAGTGGAACCATTTGAAAAATTAGGTAAAATTACCCTTTCGCTGTCATCGTTTGATGTTCTCAAACAAATTGAGGTTGATAATGTGCCTTTACCATTAACTAATCCTGTGTCGGTTGCAAATATTGATGT
>JAYQWI020000641.1:0-5613 GCA_035871815.2 Candidatus Parabeggiatoa communis | reverse complement strand
GATTAGAACACCTGTCCGCACCCTATATTGATTATGAAAAATATACGGCGATATGCACAGCGGCTGGGGTGGCAGAAAAAAAGGAAGAGATATTAGAATACCTTTGCAACTTGGGCGTGAGTCTTCATTTTAAAGAACTGGTTTTAGAAAATACCCATGTTTTAGAACCCAAATGGGTGACGAAAGCAATTTATAACATTATCAACGCCCGCCAAGTCACCGATAAACAAGGTATTTTGGCGTTCAGCGATTTAGAAGCCATATTACAACCGAATGAGGATAACGATTATCACTATCCGCGTGATCAATATCCTTATATCGTGGGTTTGATGAAAAAGTTTGAATTGTGTTATAGCCTGGATGAACAACGGGTACTCATTCCCGATTTATTACCCGTCGAAGAACCTGAGTTTTCTTTTGATAGAGAAGAGGCACTACAATTCCGTATTGACTACCACTTTTTGCCAAAATCTGTGATGCCGCGTTTTATTGTCAATATGCACCCGGATATTCAAGGCGAATTACGTTGGCGTACTGGTGTTGTGCTCAAAGAGGCTCAATTTGAAGCAATGGCTGTGGTTAAATCCGACGACGATGCGCGTCAACTGTTTATCGCCGTCACGGGGAGCCAACAACGTGATTATTTTGCTATCATATTGAAAACATTGAGAAATATCCATAATAGTTTTGAAAAACTCACCCTGGTTGAGCGCGTGTGCTTACCTGATAACCCAGCCGTGACAGTCGATCTTGATCACCTCTATAATTTGGAAAAGATGGGAGAAACCACCGTCATCCCAGAAGGTAGCCAGAAAAAGTACAGTGTGAGAGAGTTGTTGGGTACGGTGGATATTAAACAACGTCGTGAAGAAGAAATGTATGAGTGTCTTAAAGAGATTCACGCTAAAACGCAAGAAACGTCACTTCAAAAAACGACAGATAGTTTTCTATTACAACCTAATTTTTTTGGGCTAGGAGTTAATTTGAATAACTTATTGAGACGGTTTAATTTTTTGGGGTTAGGAGTTAATTTGAATAACTTATTGAGACGGTTGCTTAATTTTAATAAACAAGATAAATAGGATGAAAGATGGTTGTTTAGTACAAGGCTTTGCTTTAGTTTATTACAGCTATAGCGTTTCCCGATTTAATGAAGTACAAATTTTTCGTTCCAAATTTATTTTTTCGGGGCTATTGGAGTGCAAAATTTATTTTGCGAAGGCCTATTGGAGTGCAAAATTTATTTTGCGAAGGCCTATTGGAGTGCAAAATTTATTTTGCGAAGGCTCATTGGAGTGCAAAATTTATTTTGCGAAGGCCCAATTGATAATGAGTTTTTTTTGGAATGAATGCGCCCTTTGCATACCTACTTGATACAAGTGTACTTTATTCAATCGGGAAACGCTATAATTATGGGGATAAACGAATTGCGTTTTTTAAGGTTGATTAGGCATAATATAGTTTTTTAGATCATTTCAAAAAGGGAGAACCTTGTAGGGGCAATCCCTTGTGGTTGCCCTTATTTACAGACGTGCTGAAACCAGAAATAGAAAACATCAAAAATGAGCGAGTTAATGGACTTTGAAGAAGAGGTAGTGAACAATGAGGTGGCTAAGATGGGATCATTAAATCATAGCTTAGCGGCCGGGCAGATTACCGGCCTATTATTCAACGATGACAGATTCACTGTCATGCCTGAATTAAGTTTAGATGCCAGCAACATCGACTTAAAACGCTTTAATCTCAAGGCTAAAGATGAATTAGTACCCGACATCAGTGTTTATATTGAACCACCGCTACCACCGGATAAAGAAGTGGAGGATGACATTTTAAGGGTATCCCAAATGCCTGATTTAGCCATTGAAGTGCTGTCACCAAGACAAGCGGTTGGCGAGCTGGTGAGGAAAATTAAAGCACTTTTTGCACTTGGTGTGAAATCATGTTGGTTGGTTATACCGCCCAATGAATCCATAACCATTTATTCAAACCCCAATGTTTTTAAACTATTTAGCACGGCGGACACCGAAGCCATTGATGAAATCATGGAGATTCGGCTTCCTATCCAAAAAGTCTTTAGAATGCGTCAATCGTAAGTACAACGGATGACGGGCAGATAAACGAATTTCGTTTCAACGTTTTCGCTGTGGAACCAGAACAATCCTTTGATATCAATTCGTTTATCGGCCCGTCATAGGCGTTCCGCCACTGCGTTTCGTTATACTCAATACACTTACTTCAATCAGGAGATTATGATGTCAACAACTTTTCAAAACGCTATTTCAGTAGATGCGGCTCGTGAGTGGCGTTCATCACTCACTGGCATTATCAGTGCCTTGCTCGTATTTGAATCGATCACAGGCTTTGCAATTTACTTGCTGCCGTTTAGTGAATTTAACCAATTTAGTGTTGTTTTGCATACCTTACTGGGTATCGCTATGTTGTTGCCAATGCTTTGGTTCGTCGTTCGCCACTGGCTAGTACGTCGTCAGGGTAATCTGAGTCATTACCAATTGCTCGGTTATGTCTCATTAGTATTCTTAGTGATTTGCACAATTAGCGGTTTGGTTCTGACTTGGCAAGGCATTGTTGGTCCGCGCATCAATTACACTTGGGATGTCGTTCACCTACTGACCGGGATCGGTCTCGTGCTGTTTATGCTGGTTCACCTTGCGACGGTTATTATACGCAAAGGTAAGACAGAGCCGGATAGTTTGATTAAGGCACGCCGACGCTTTTATCTTTATTCAACCGTGGGGAGCGGATTGCTGTTGGCATTCTGCCTTTTGTGGACTACCCAGTATCAAGAACCCTCAACCATCAGCGGCTTTTCGGATGACTATAATTGGCGTTTCGGCGAAGATCGCCCCTTTGCCCCAAGTTTAGCACGGCTTGATTATTCCGCATGGCGTGATACGCTTCAGCCGCAGGTACTCAAAGTCATTGGCAGTGAAAAGCAAGCCGCTTACCTTGCCGCCTTGGAAGAACAACCAGAAGAATCTATCGGTTTTTTAACCCGGATCAAGCAGATTACGGATCAGTTGAATCTCAAACCAGAGCAACAACACGAAATCAGTGTCATCCTTGCTGATGCGGTACAACGAATCAAAAAAAAGGGTTCAGTTGAGCCTCATGCCCTCGCGCAATCAGAACAGTGTGGAACAAGTGGTTGTCATGAACAAATCTATAAGGAATGGCTCCCTAGTGCTCATCGTTATTCCTCATTAGACGACATGTTCCAACGTGTACAGACTTTGATGGCGAAAGAAACTTCTCCTGAACACACCCGCTACTGTGCTGGGTGTCATGATCCGATTTCATTGTTCACCGGTGCAAAGAACTCTGGCAATATTACCTTGAGCGTCGAAGGGGCCAACGAAGGTTCATCGTGTATCGTTTGCCATAGCATTGTCCAAACCGATATCCAAGGCAATGGTGATTATACGGTTCGACCGCCGCAACGCTATGTTTATGAATTAGAGCAGGGGATCGTTGCCAAGTTTTTAAGCGATTTCCTGATCCGCACCTATCCAAGACATCACCTCAATTCCTATTCACGCTCGTTATACAAAACAGCCGAATTTTGTGGAGCGTGTCATAAACAGTATATCGACAAAGAAGTCAACACGGACATTGGTAGAATTCAAGGTCAAAACCAATATGATAGCTGGAAAAACAGTCGTTGGTATCATGAAAAAAATCCAGAAAAAACAGTTGCTTGTCGTGAATGCCACATGCCTTTAGTGGAGGCCAGTCAAGAACCCGCCAAGGGTGATGTCCTCGACTATAACCGCACAGCGGAAGATGGCAAACACCGTAGCCACAGAATGCTTGCCGCTAATCAATACATTCCAACCCTTCAGAAGTTAGAAGGCGCAGAGCAACATGTCGCGTTAACTGAAAAATGGCTGCGTGGCGAAATTGAAATTCCTGAAATCGCTGATAAATGGACGACAGGGCCAGTGGTTCGCATGAAAATTATCGCGCCAAAAATCGTCGAACCAGGTCAATATATTGATTTAAAAGTGGTTTTAAGCAACAACAAAACGGGCCACGATTTTCCGAATGGCCCCCTCGACATGATCGAAAGTTGGGTTGAAGTAACGGTTACCGATGACAGCGGCGACGTTTTCTACCATCTGGGTGGCCTGGAAGAAAAAACAGACATGGTGGATCAATCCCCAATTATCTTCAAAGCCGATGGCTTTGATCGTCAAGGTAAGCTGATTGACCGCCACAACCTTTGGGACTTAGTCGGAGCGAGTTACAAACGGGCCCTCTATCCGGGTATGACCGACACCGTCCAGGTTGGCTTTCAATGCCCTTCAATGGCTAGAGGCCGTGTCAGTGGAGAGACATCACAACCGGGACAACGTACCGATCAGTTTTCCTTCCCGGCACCAGATGAAGCGAACCACCTCACGGTAACGGCTACCCTGTGGTATCGCAAAGCGAACCCAGACTTTTTGGATACCGTCTATGGTATTGATAGCAAAACACGATCCCCCATCACGAAAATGAACGAAGTCACGACGAAGATAAAGGTAGATAAGAATGTCCAATCCTCTATTCAGTAAACGCCAGCGTCTCTTGTTAGGCTGGGGAAGCCTTTCCGTAGTGGGAATGGTGGTATTGGCTTACCTCGCCTTTACAGCCAAGCAGCAAGATGATCCGGCTACTCCAAAATCGGATGGCACCATAGAAGGATTAACCCATAAGCATGGTATCAAGACAACCAGGGTAAAATTCAGCTTTGAAGATCAGCGAGAAGCTGCGGGGATTAACTTTCAGCATTTTCCAGCAACTCGTCGCTCTTTGATGCCAGAGGATATGGGATCAGGCCTCGCTTGGGGCGATTACGATAATGATGGTGATCCCGATCTATTTTTGGTGAACTTTTATGGTTCCATCCTAGAAGCGATTCCTGATAATACCGAAAAAGGCCGTCCCGCCTTGTACCGTAATGAAGGCCACGGCCGTTTTACCGAAGTCTCAAATCAAGCCGGATTGGATAAAGCGAGTTTCGGACTTGCCGCCGCATGGGGCGACTATGACAATGATGGCGATCTGGATTTGTATATCACCAACTATGGTTCCAATCTGTTATATCGAAACAATGGCGAAGGCACATTTAGCGATATCACAGCAGAAGCTGGGGTTGGTGATTCCGGCTTCAGTGCCGGATGTGGTTGGGGCGACTATGACAACGATGGTCATATTGATCTGTATGTCACCACTTATGTGAAGTTTGAGTATCATGCCGAAGATGCCGCGATCATTTCCCAGCAACACGGTTCAGAGATTCCCTATACCATCAATCCGTCTTCCTACCCGCCCGCCAGCAACCGGCTATACCATAACAATGGCGATGGCACATTCACAGAAGTCGCCGAAGCCGCCGGAGTCGCCAACCCAGACGGCCGCTCACTCGGCATCGTATGGTTCGATTTCAACAATGATGGTTTAATTGATCTGTACGTCACGAATGATGTGTCAGCCAACGGTGTCTATCGCAACTTAGGTAACGGCAGCTTCGCTGATATCGGTGCCAGTTCACTGGCAGCCGACTATCGTGGCGCAATGGGCATGGCAGTAGGGGATTATGAACATGATGGT
>JAYQWI020000640.1:0-3978 GCA_035871815.2 Candidatus Parabeggiatoa communis | reverse complement strand
GTGAGCCGACAGTTTGTGACATAAGATTTGTGTGCATAGAGTAGCCCTGCGGGATAATTTATTTTTTTGATATTCCTTAAGTACTGAACCACAAATAAACCGGTATTTTACCGCAAAGAGACGCTTCGCGATCGCGTCGAAACGAAACCGCGAATTGTAGAGACGCGATGCTTCGCGTCTCTAATTACAAATAAACATTGCTTCTATTAAAATACCTGAAAATTTATGCTTCAGTACCTAGCTCCCCAGTTTTATCACTTTAAATTGACGACCCTTTATTTTTGTATTTTGCAGGCGTTTTAATACATTATGGGCTATCGTTCTGTCTAATGCCACATAAGAAGAGAAGTCAAAAATATCAATTTTACCGACTTGATTCACGGTAATACCAATATCACCCGTTAACGCACCTAAAATATCTCCAGGGCGCATCTTGTTCTTTTTGCCACCCTGAATACACACGGTAATCATTGGAGGTAGGGATGGGGAAGCGTTATCATTCAGTGAATCTAGGACATCGCGGCGGCAAGGTTGGTTTTGAACTTGCTCTATGGCATTTATTTTGCGCTGTTCGGAGGCAGTATACAAGCTGAGTGCCAGGCCTTTTTTGCCCGCACGACCCGTTCTACCGATACGATGGATATGAATTTCCGGCTCTCTAGGCAATTCATAATTTATAACCACTTGTAAATCATTAATATCCAGTCCACGAGCAGCCACATCAGTAGCCACTAGAATAGAACAGCTTTTGTTGGCAAATCTAAGTAAGACTTGATCACGTTCTCTCTGTTCCAAATCACCATGAATCGCCATTGCATAATACCCCTTCTTTTTAAGCTGCGTGGCAACCACCTCGCATTGTTTCTTGGTATTACAAAAAATCACTGTCGATTCTGGTTGATAATGGGCCAAAAGTGCCATTAAGGCTTCGTCTCTCTGCGATTTTTCAATTTCATAAAACCGTTGCTCAATTTCGCTATGGCTATGTAATGATTCAACTCGGATGTTCAGCGGGTTTTTCTGAATGGAGTGACTCATTTGCACAATAGAATCAGGAAAAGTGGCGGAGAAAAGCATCGTTTGACGATTTTTAGGGATATCCGAAATAATGTTCAGAATATCATCATAAAATCCCATATCCAACATACGATCCGCTTCGTCCAAAACCAATGAATGTATATTTTCCAAATTCAATGTCCCTTTTCGCAGGTGATCCTGAATACGTCCTGGCGTACCAACAATGATATGTGCCCCATAGACAAGAGAATTTTTTTGGGGAGCAAAAGGTTTACCGCCACATAGCGACAACAGTTTGACATTTTGAGTGAATCTTGCTAAACGTTGAATCTCTTTACCCACCTGATCCGCTAATTCACGGGTAGGACAAATTACCATAGCCTGAACATGGTAATTTTTAACATTCAGTTTAGAAAGTAATCCAATACCATAAGCTGCTGTTTTACCACTTCCTGTCTTTGCTTGAGCAATAACATCCTGGTTTTTCAAGATATTAGGAAGGCTTTGGGCTTGAATCGGTGTCATGTCAGTGTAGCCAAGTGAATTCAAATTGGCTAACATGGCTTTTTTAATCTCTGGTTTAAAAGCCAGAGCAGAAAATTGAAATGTTCTATCCATTTGTAATTAAAATAAAAAGTCCTTCGACATTAATGATAGTGGCAAGTACTGAATGATGTCATTTGTTGTACTTAGCCACTCTAAAAAATCAGTTTAAAATATTCTATGACATAAAACCCAATTATACTCATTATAGCCATTTTAGAGAAATAGGCATCTAACTGAATCTCAACGAAGACGTTGGGTACGATAAAATTTTCATTCTTTTAAGGTCATTGGAAATTCAATTCTAAAAAGCACTCCCTTGCCAAGGGTACTTTCACAACTGATTGTACCTTGCAATTGGGTGGTGATGATATTATAACAAATATACATCCCAAGCCCACTCCCCCCATGAGCGCGGTGAGTGGTAAAGAAGGGCTCAAAGATTTTTGCCCCGTTTTCTTGAGCAATACCTTTGCCGTTGTCAGAATATTCTAAATGTAAATGTTCGCCATTAAGTTGCCCGTTGATTTTGATAGCACCGGCATTTTGGCCCTCATTAAAGCCATGTATGAGGCTATTCATGAGTAGGTTAGTGATGATTTGTTCTAATGCACCAGGTAAACTCTTTACCTTTAATGCTTTGGGACAATCCATCGAAATTTCAATGTTGGTATTTTTGAAGCGGCTATGCAACGTATTAATCGTGTCGTTAATCACTTCATGGAGATGAAATGCTCTCACTTCATCAGACGTTTGATCCACCGCCGTGCGCTTGAAACTCGTGACTAGATTAGCGGCGCGTTCTAAATTGGATAAGGTCAAATCGAAGCCTTTATCAATACTGTCTAACGCGGACAGCAATTCGTCCACATCGACTTCTTCTTGTTCCATTAAGCTATTGATTTTTTTAGCTTCTGTTTGCAATGCGGACGCACTGCCAATGGCAACACCAAGAGGCGTATTGAGTTCATGGGCAAAACCGGCGACTAAGCGCCCAAGTGAGGCCATTTTTTCGCTTTGCACTAATTCTTGGCGGGTTTGAGTGAGTTCGTCGACTTTGGTATTCAACTGGGCCGTTCTTTCCTTCACCTTCGTATCTAAATGGGCCATGACTTGCGCATTTTCCAAGGAAATGGCGATTTGGCTGGAGAGCATTTTTAACACGTTGAGGCGTTCTTGAGTAAATGCGTCGGTCGTCAAGTTATTCTCGAAATAAAGAATAGTCCGCAGTTGCTGTTGATAGACAATGGGAAAACATAATACTGATTTGGTTTGATGCGTTTTAATGTAGGTATTTTCGGTATAAAGTCCTTCCTGTCTGGCATCGGCTAACACCACATTTTCCTGAGTGTGAGCCACATAACTGATAATCGCCTCGGGCAGATGGTTTTCAACGGGTAGAGAATGCAATACGGTGACTTCCTCTTTGTCTATCGCACCTTCTGCTTCAATTACCCATTTGTCATCACGCGGCAAGATCAAAAAACCACGTTCCGCACCGGCATTTTCAATGACAATCCGCATCATTTTTTCTAATAACCGACTTAACACGATTTCGCCAGAGAGCGTTTGCGCTGCTTTCATCACACTTTCTAAATCTAACCAAATCGAGGTATGGGTTCGAGTCCGAGTGGAAGCCATAATCGTTGCAGTGCTTGAAGTGAAAGTTTCCAGTGTCGGCATGGCGGGAGCCGTTTTCTGAACTAAGCATTGGGGATAGCGTTCTTCTAAATCCTTCACTTTAGCCATTGCACCCCATTGTTGGTAGCCATAGTGTGCTTCCCTCATGTAAATTTGAGCAATCTTTTCATTGCCTCGTTCTAACCAAAATTTAGCGAGGAGTTCATTACTTAATGCCTCATTTTGAATGAACTCGTTTTCTTTAGCAGAAGCAATAGCTTGGTCATATAAATCCATTGCTTCCAATTCCTTACCTTCAATACGAGCCTTTTCTGCTTTAACCAAAAGATACTTGTGCAAGAAGTTTTCAGAGCAATTGTCAGCCCATATTTTCATCTGCTTTTGGTTGATTTCCAATTGTGCTTGATATTGTTCTTGTTTATCAGTTGAAGCTTTGGGATACAAAGCCACTAAAATAAGTGAGTGATAAAAATTATGTTCAGCGATAAAAATGGAACCAGAAATGAAAGCAAGAACTTCCTCTGCTTTCAAAATAGCGTTGTGTGATTCTGCAAAGCTGTCATACAAGTAGAGTATTTGAGCTTTCAAAACTTGATAGTTGCCTATTGCAACAAAACTTTGCTTTTCTTGGCAATTTTTAAGAAAGCATGCTTCGTTCAAATCCTTATACTGAAAGACCAATTTATCCTCGGTTAAACCCGCCAAATTCGAGAGAATAAGTTGAGAGGCTAACATGATATCAGTAGCCGCTTGATTTTGCGTTTTTTTGCTAAACAG
>JAYQWI020000639.1:0-11940 GCA_035871815.2 Candidatus Parabeggiatoa communis | reverse complement strand
CATTCGACATAACCAGCATGAAACGAAGGATAGCTGATAGACGTACTGCATCAGAGACGCGAGGCATCGCGTCTCTACGATGCTACGCTTTATCCGCCAAACTTTTCAACAAGGTTTGCTGGGCAGAAATGGCAGGGGCCTCATTTTCAGGAATTAGGCGGGTATAATGGCCTTCGCTATTCAGTACCCATGCTTGAGTATTGTCTTGCAAATACAACTTCAAACCTTCCTCAACGACACGCTCTTTGAGTTTAGGATTTTCAATCGGAAAACATTCTTCTACCCGCTTTAGCAGATTACGAACCATCCAGTCAGCACTGGCACAATAGACTTCTGGTTTGCCGTCATTTAAAAAATAAAAAATGCGGGTGTGTTCCAGAAAACGGCCTACGATAGAACGAACATGAATATTCTCGGAAATGCCTGGAATACCCGGTTTTAAACAACATATTCCGCGCACAATCAAATCAATTTTGACACCCGCTATTGAAGCTTTATATAAAGCGTGGATGATACCAGATTCCGCTAAAGCATTGATTTTAGCCATAATATGAGCGGGTTTCCCTTGGCGAGCCGCTTCGGTTTCACGTTCAATGCGTCTTATCAAGCCGGCATATAAGCTGAACGGTGATTGTAACAGCTTCTTCAACTTCGCTCCCCGTCCAAGGGTCGTCAGCTGCATGAACATTTTATGCACGTCTTCACCAATATCCTCATTACAGGTTAATAAGCCATAATCCGTATAGATACGTGCAGTACGATCATGGTAGTTACCGGTGCCTAAATGCACATAACGTTTTAATTTGTTAGCCTCACGACGCACAACTAAAACCATTTTGGCATGGGTTTTATACCCGACTACACCATAAACAACATGGGCACCGGCTTCTTGTAAGCGAGTCGCTAAACGAATATTCGCTTCTTCGTCAAAACGGGCCCGTAGTTCTACCACGACAGTCACTTCTTTACTCGAACGTGCAGCTTCTACTAAAACATCAACTAACACAGAATCCGGCCCAGTGCGATACAGCGTTTGTTTAATGGCTAAGACTTTTGGATCGCTTGCCGCTTGACGCACAAAATCAATGACAGGGGTGAAAGATTGAAATGGATGATGTAGCAGAATGTCGCCTTCACGGATAGTCGCAAATAAATTGCGTCCCAAGCTGGTGGGGATACTCGGCTTAAAACTGGGATATTTTAAATCGGGGCGATCCACTAAATCTAGTAAGGACAATAAGCGATTGAGATTGACTGGCCCATTAACCTGATATAAGTCTTGTTGAGTGAGTCCAAAATGTTTTAATAAAAAGTTAATCATTTTTTTGGGACAATTGTCAGCGACTTCTAAACGTACAGTATCCCCATAGCGGCGGCCAAGTAATTCACCTTCTAAAGCACGTAGTAAGTCATCCACTTCTTCTCCATCAACAAACAAGTCGCTATTACGAGTGACTCGAAATTGGTAACAACCCGTGACAGTCATGCCCGGAAATAAATCTCCCACATGGGCATGGATGATAGAAGAGAGAAAAATAAAATCGTAGGGGTGTTCAGATAATTCAGGGGGTAATTGAATGAAACGCGGTAATGAGCGTGGTGCTTGTACGACGGCCATACCGCTATCGCGCCCAAAGGCATCTTTCCCTTCGAGGGAAACAATGAAATTCAAACTTTTGTTGAGAATACGTGGAAAAGGATGGGCGGGATCTAAACCAATGGGACTTAAGATGGGCAGCAGTTCATTATCAAAATCGTCACGCACCCATTTACTGATACGTTTACTCCAACTATCGCGCTTGAGAAAGTCAATCCCTTCTTGTTTTAATGCGGGTAAAAGTTGTTCATTGAGTAAACGGTATTGTTCATCAACAAAATCATGAGCGGCCACACTGATGCGATTCAGCACTTCTTGTGGAGAAAGATTATCAGAGCCTGCTTGCACCGAACCGACGGCGACTTGTTGTTTTAAACCGGCCACCCGTAATTCAAAAAATTCATCTAGGTTGGTGCTTGCAATACACACAAACCGTAAACGTTCCAGCAAGGGCATTTTTTCATCTTGAGCTTGTGCCAAAACCCGATGATGAAAAGCCAGTAGGCTTAATTCACGGTTGATATACAATTCTGGACGGGTGATATCGAGTTCTTCGTTCTCATCAAGTGTAGGCGTTTTTTCTGCCGGAAGTGTCGTCGGTAGCGTTTTATTGGAGTTCTTTTTGGAATCTGTCGTGGTAATATTGGAAGCCATAATGCAATCACTCTTTTGTTTTTATCAGTTATTAGTTATCAGTTATCGGTTATCAGTTATCAGTTATCACTGTTCGCTTTATCAAAACCTTGATATTCTTGATGTTGAGGAAAAAAATGGAATACAGCACGCAACAACCCTTCGGGGTTGGCGGTATTATTGAATTTTAGATTATATTCAACCCCGAAGGGGGTTGGGGCTTTATCACTTGACACCCCGCCCAAAGTAACACTTGGGGCTATTCACATTCAATACCTTCGGTATTGGCGATATTATTATATCATTTAGGAAAGTCATTATGCCTGTTAACAATCCCCGTCATTCGCGTTTTTTTTGGCGTTCTTCGGCCATGTTTGGCATTTTAGATACCCAATACCAATTTAAAGAAGTGAATTCTGCTTGGGAAAGCAGCCTTGGATTATCGACAGGGCAATTGCTGGCTAAAAGTTTTTTAGATTTTGTTCATCCCGATGATCAACCCATTACTCAATATTATTTTGAAAAATTAACTAAAGGCTTGCCTTCTGTGTCGTTTTCTATTCGGTTTCGCCATTACAATGGTATTTACCGTAACCTGTTATGGGAAATTAATGGCGCTGCATCGGCTGAGTATGCATATCATGTCGTTGGAATGGATATCACTGATCGAGAGCAACCGATGGTGGCCGATGAGATGATCAGTGTGCTACAGGAAGGCGTGGTTTTACAATATGCCAATGGCACAATTGGGGCGTGTAATCCAAGTGCTGAACGCATTTTGGCTTTATCTGCTGATCAAATGATGGGATGGACTTTGATTGATCCAGATTGGCACTTGATCCGCGAAGACGGTTCTCCCTTTCCCACTGAAACGCATCCCGCTATTTGTACTTTGCGAACCGGACAATCTTATGCGGATGTGGTTATTGGAATCGTGAAGCCTGATGAGTCGTTGATTTGGATTCGTATTCATTCTTATCCCTTATGGCGAGATGATGTGATGACACCTTATGCCGTTGTCATTTCATTTTCAGATATCACGCACTATAAGGAAACGGAACAGGCTTTGCGTAAAACGGCAGATTCACCTTCAGAGGGGGGCAGAATAACAGATAATAATTACGATTTGTGGGATTGGGATTTAGCAACCAATGAAATGCATTTTTCTCGCCGTTGGGAACAAATGTTGGGATTTGAAGAACATGAATTGTCGGCTCATGTCGATTCTTGGCATAAACGTATTCATCCTGAAGATTATAAGCGAGTGATGGAAGAGATTCAAAATCACTTAGAGGGAACAACACAAGTTTGTGAAAATAAGCACCGTTTGCAACATAAAGATGGTCATTATCGCTGGATTTTAAGCCGTGCTGTGATGGTTCGAGACCCATCAGGTAAAGCGCATCGTATGGTGGGAACACATATTGATATTACGGATTCGCGCCGCATTGATGAGAAATTGAATGAAGCGGAAAAAAAATATCAACAGTTAATGGAAATTCAATCCGATGCTATTTTTATGGTGGATGCCCAAACCTTCACTATTCTTGATGTGAATAAGGCAAGCACACATTTGTATGGTTATAGTCGTAATCAGTTGTTGAAATTCAAAACCGTCGAGTTATCGGTACAGCCTGATAAAATGGTACAGTTAATTAAAAAAGGAATGAAATCAACAGTGATGCTGTACCATAAAAAACAAAATGGGACTGTTTTTCCAGCGGAGGTCACCGCAAATCCATTTTTGTATCAAGGTAAACAGGTTTTGATGGTGGCAGTACGCGATATTTCTGAGCGTCAAAAGATTGAAACCGCATTATGGGAAAATGAGTCCAAATATCGACAATTGTTTGAAGCGACTTCTAATCCAACTGTGGTGTTCGATGCCAATAGTCAGCACGTTTTTGATGTTAATCAAGCGGCGATAGACTTGTATGGCTATACTAAAGAAGAATGGTTACGGATGAAAACCGAAGAGGTGTCTGCTGAAGCGGTGAAAAAGCGGGGTGCCTTCAGTGCGAGTAAGCGAGTCATTCCGTTGCGTTGGCATAAGAAAAAGGATGGTACCGTGTTTCCGATTGAAATGTCTACAGGTAATACTTACTTGTTTCAGGGGCGATCTTTAGTCTGTGCAACATTGCGTGATATTACGGAACGTAAAGCATACGAAGAGGCATTGCGTCAGGAAAAGGATTTTATCAATTCTTTGGTTCAAACCTCACCTGCGTTTTTTGTCGCGCTTAATCCAGATGGCAATATCCGTATGATCAATCAATCTATGTTAAAGGCAACGGAATATTCACTTGAGGAAGTGGTCAACTCTAATTTTTTAACCACTTTTATACCGAAGCAAGAGCGTCTCTTAGTCTCGACAGAGTTTGATACTTTGATTCAATCTATGCAGCCGTCGTTAATGGAATGCCATTTGTTAACTCAGTCAGGTAACACCTTGCTAGTAGAATGGCATAGCTGTGCTGTCGTGAAAGGGGAGGGGGTACTCGATTATTTTTTTGGAGTCGGCATTGATGTGACAGAACGTCGAAAAGCGCAAGGCCATTTGCGTTTATTTAAATCTATCATCGAATCCTCGGAAGAAGCGATTGTCGTCAAGAATACGGAAGGACAATTCGTCTATGTTAATCCCGCTTATGAAAGGTTATTGGGACGTTCTTTTAAGGAAATCAAAAAGTTAAAGGTGACCGATCTTTATCCCTCCGATTCATTGGAAATGGAGAAAGAGGTTAAACAGGCGTTAGCGAGTGGAAACAGTTGGCAAGGTGAATTAGAGATTTTTTATAAAGACAGATCAGTATTTCCTATCTGGCAGCGGGTTGATGCGGTACGCGATACATCGGGGAAGATTTTGTTTAATTTTACCTTAATGCATGATATCAGTGAACGTCATCGAATGTGGGAAACGGTACGTAAACAGTGGCAAGAGTATCAGGTTATTTTTCATAAGCTGCCAGCAATGATTTGGTATCGTGATCATGAGAATCGTCTATTACGCCAGAATCAACATGCCGAAGATATCTTTAAACAACACCAAAAAGAACTTGAAGATTATACTGATTGTCAAGAAGTACTCCAATCAGGTTGTCCACAGATCGGGATTTTGCATTGCCTGAAACAGACACCAGAAAATGGCAATACGGTTGATGATTCTAGCAAAAGTTCAGCACAAAATGCAGCCCAGACTTTAGAACAGGCCTCTCTACGTTGGTTACAGTTTGATAAAATGCCTTATCAAGATGAGCAAGGCAATCTCAGTGGGGCTATTGTCTTTGCGATTGATATTACTGAGTATAAAGCGTCCTCGTTACCGGCCAATGCCTCACTGGAAACCGATCAACATGAGGCATTATTAGCTTCCGTGTTTGAAACCAGTAAATTGGGGCTTTGCTTGACGGATGATCGTGGCCGTTTTTTAAAAGTGAACCAAGCTTATGCAGACTTGTATGGATATCGTCCAGAGGAATTGGTGGGACAACCCTTTACAAGGGTGCGGCCTATTACTGTCCATGATGAAGCGGTACGTGAATATTATAGTTTACTAACGAGACAAGAGGAACCGGTGTTTGTCCAGCGGCGGAAAGAACAGCACCGCAATGGTCAACTTTTTGACATACAAATCATGATAAACAGAGTCATACTTGAAGATAAACGGCGCTTGTTAGTCAGCATTGTTTCAATGATCAGTGATCAGTGATCAGTGATCAGTTACCCTGTTTAGATTGGACAAAATGCTTGTAGGCAAGTGGGCCGATTAACCGTTTTCCTAAGTTCATGATTATAATGGATTTTGGGGGCAGCATAAATAATAGGGCTTTGAACGTCACTTTGCCTAGTGACTTCGTTTCCATTATTTGAACCCTCCCCAAAATCCAAATCCGTTAGAATCAAACTATTTCAATAAAATTCTTTATAATCCTTTATCAATGATAAAAAGCCGGTAGGATAGCTTTCGCGTATCCCACTCTTTACAAATTACAATTCCTCAACAGGCGTGACTTGAGCAGGCAGACGCATCGTAAAAGTGCTGCCTTCTCCAACTTGACTTTCAACCCAAATATCACCTCCCATAATTTGACAAAACTTTTTAGTAATGGCGAGGCCTAAACCATTGCCACTTTTGCGGATTCCAATATCAATTTGCATAAACGCCTGAAATAATTTTTTGATTTGTTCTTGTGTCATGCCAATACCTTGGTCGGCAACACGGCATAAAATCCAATCGACACCTTCCACTGTCTCCCGCATCACAGTCAATGAAATCGTACTTTGCTGGGAAAATTTGTTAGCATTGGTGAGTAGATTTAATAAATTTTGCCGCACTTTTGTTAAATCTGCTGACATCGTACCCAATGCCGGATCACAGAACACTTTCAACAAATTGGAGTGGTTCACCAACAGCGGCGAAATCGTTGCAACCACATCCTGAATCATCGGCGCTATATCAAAAGTTTCGATATACAAATCCATTTGACTCGATTCAATTCTGGACATATCAAACAAGTTATTGATTAAATCCAATAAATGATAACTCGCACCATGAATATTTTGTAAATCCGGAATCAAATCACTTAAACCTTGCTCCCTGGCATCTTCTTGCAAGATTTCTGTATAACCCATAATAGCATTCATGGGGGTGCGGAGTTCAACGCCCATATTGGCCAAAAATTGTTCCTTCGCTTGATTAGCCGCATGAATTTGTACCTTGGCCCGTTTCGATTCCAATTTATATTTTTGAAGTTCTATTCGTGCCTTTTGAATTTGCAAATGCGCTTTTTGGATTTCCTCCTGGAAATGATGTGTCTCAAGTTTGACTTTTTTTAATTCGGTATAGCATCGTTCCCGCTGTTGTGTCTTTTCGGCTTGGGCTAAACGTGAAGCTTGTAAACGCTTGCGACATTCGAGTCGCTCACTATTGATTTTAACCGTCTTTTTCGCCATATTAGTCACCATTTCAGCTAAGTGACGTAATTCAATAACAACCCATTGGTTTCTTTGTAAACGCCTACTTGACTGTCCCGTGATTTTGTGACTCATTTGAAGTAACTCTAACAGAGGCAAAATCAAGGTTTTAAAGAATACCAGCACCATGGCCGCTAATAGTATTAAAATGATAACGGCCACAGTGATAAAGGGAAAACGACTCAGTGAATTATCCACTTTTAATTCTTCTGTACGTTGATAACTCACTAAGGTCCACGGTAAAAGCTTTAATTTTTGTGATGATAAAGTATAGTCTTCTCCCTCATTGTTTTTCACCTCAATAGAGGGTATATCTTTGTTAAGAATGTTTTTCCAAAAGGGTTGTTTGATATCCTTGCGGTATAGATTTAAAGCATCACGTTCTTTCGCGTTTAGAAAAGCGAGTTGAGGGCTACCGATGTCTCCTATTTTGCTTAACAACAAACCCGTTTTAAAGTCGGCAAGAAACAATCCACCTGTGTTACCCAATTTGTGGTTTTCAATTTCTTCAAAAAACGTATCAACCAAGATGCTGACACCAACAACCCCTTCAAAAGTGCGATGCTTATGTAGCCCTTTACTAATACTGAACACAGAGCGATGAGTGTAGTCGGCATCAAAATAAATTGGTGTGATTTGTATATCGCTGCTATGCTTACTCAGGTAATACCAAGATTTTCTAGGATCATTAGCATAACTGGGTTCATTCCAAGATTTTTGTAAGGTATATTGCGGTTTGTTATATTTTATTGTGTTACGCAGCTCGATATCTTTATGCACCAGCAACAACTTGCCGCGCTGATTAAAGTATTGCCGTGCTTTGAAGGGCTCTAAAGCAATATAACTACTGAAGTGATTTGTTTCAAACTGTAGATTTTCTGCCATC
Source organism: Candidatus Parabeggiatoa communis (assembly GCA_035871815.2). Taxonomy (GTDB): domain Bacteria; phylum Pseudomonadota; class Gammaproteobacteria; order Beggiatoales; family Beggiatoaceae; genus Parabeggiatoa; species Parabeggiatoa communis. The sequence goes on along the minus strand of JAYQWI020000639.1, from coordinate 3,850 downwards.
GATTGTTGAATAAAAGTCAAATTGTCTTCTGTTGCTGCACTGTTCAAAATCGACACTGTCCTTTTGAGACGATGAACCGTTTGTGTCGCTGACTCAATTTCCCTATCCAATCGTTGAGCGAATTGTGCAACAGTCTGTTGCAATGGCAAATAAGCCTTGTCATTTTCTAATTGTCTATTTTGATTGACAAACATCACAATGGACAACATCAGTATCAACGTTATAACCGCGACAAAAAATAATAAAATAGATTTTATACTCAATGTCTTAAAGTTCATCTTTTATCTCCGTGTTCAGTTATCAATGATCAATTATCAATGATCAATGCTCATTTGAAAAGTCATTTTTTAGTCTTAATTTTATTTAGGGTAGTCATCTGGGTTTTCTTATAGAACGCTGATTTTTTTAATCAGTCATTTTTTTAATCAGTATCATTTAGAAGCGTTTATATCAGCGTTCCCTCTTTTATAATTTTATGAGCCCACATTGCAGCACAACCTTATTTCGGATTGATAACATCAATAAACGATCCTTTTCAGACGAAAAAATTGATAACGGTTCACTGATAACTGATAACGGCTCATTGATAACTGATAATTGAACGTCAGGATTCACACACCATGCCAAATCGCATTTTTAATCCAATCCTATTTTTTGTATATGGCATTTTGCTATTATGCCTTACGTTGTTGAGTGCCTGCGACAATTCTCATCAATCCCCTTCTTCCCCACCGGTAACTCAAACCGCAGCAGCTGAGCCGCCTCGTTTTATTCAATTAATATTGACTTACGATAGGGAAAAACAAGAATGGGTTAAAGAAATGACAGATAAATTTAATCGCATTCACTACAAAATAAGCGACGCGCAAATTATTCAGGTTAAAGCCATCCCAATGAGTTCGGCACAAATCATTGATGAAGTGTTATCAGAAAGCCATCAAGTTCATTTAATCAGTCCCGCTTCTAGCGCCATTATCAAACTCGGCAATGCTAAATCGCAAACCAAAATGGGCAAAAATATGGTTGGGTACACCAAAAATTTGGTCTTATCACCCATCGTCATTGCTTTATGGAAACCCATGGCAGAAACGCTTGGTTGGGATAAACAACGTATTGGTTGGGCTGATATTGCGGCCTTAGCTAAAAATCCTCAAAGCTTGATCGCTCATCATTCTCCACAGTGGGGACATTTTAAATTGGGACACCCTCATCCTGAATACAGTCACAGCGGCCTATTATCCTTATTAGCACAAGTTTATGCTGGGGCAGATAAATTGAGCCATTTAACCGTCGCCGATATCAAGCCGCCACAGATAGCGACTTATTTACACGATATTCAACAAACTATAGCCTATTATGGGCATTCTAGCCATTTTTTTAATGCAGAACTGAAAAACAACGGGCCTGATGATTTGAGTGCTGCGGTGTTATATGAACATCAAGTCATCCAATCTTATCAAGATGCCAATACCCCACTTCCACTGGTTGCCATTTATCCCAAAGAAGGGACGTTTTGGAGCGAACACCCTATCGGTATCGTTAAACGTGATTGGGTAACGCCGGCTCATTATGAAGCTGCCCAAGTTTATATTGATTATCTCCTAGATAAACCGCAACAGGAAAAAGCTTTACAATACGGCTTTCGCCCCGCGAATGTCAGTGTAGCCTTAGACACACCTATCGACGCAGCGCATGGTGTCAACCCTTTAGCCCCCTTTGCCACCTTAGAAATACCCAGCGTGCCCGTGATAGAAGCCATTATCAAACTGTGGCATCAAAACAAAAAACCCGCCAGCATCGTATTAGTATTAGATAGATCAGGGGGAATGCGAGGGGACAAAATTCGTCATGCTCGTAATAGTGTTTTGCAATTGCTTGACTTATTAAAAGAGGCCGATGAGTTGTCACTGTTATCATTTAACCATCGTCTAAACTGGATAACAGAAAATGCGCCCGTGGGGCAGCAACGTCATCAATTACGGCAGCAAATTAAATACCAATTTGCAGGAGGGGGGACAGCACTTTATGATGCGATTGAACAAGCTTATCGTTTTTTACAGAATGACGCATACCCTGATAAGATACCAATCATCATCGTGCTGAGTGATGGAAGAGACAACCATAGCCAATTGAATAAAAAGGGGTTACTGGACAAGATATCTTATGATAGCGAACAGCATCCGATTCGTATTTTTACCATTGGCTATGGTTCAGAAACCGAAAATAAACCGCTAAGTGAAATAGCCAAAATCACACGAGGCCAATTTTATGACGGGAATACGGCCGATACCCGTAAAATGTTTAAAGAGATCACGGCCTTTTTCTAAAGAGGAACGATATAATGATTTGTAGGGGCAATCCCTTGTGGTTGCCCCATCATTTTTGGCTTTTACCTTATTGTGTTTCTAAAAGAGAAAAAAGCAATTGAAATAAAGGTATTTGTTGCCCATTGAGAGTCAACATGCCCTCTTTCAAATCAGCCAATAACTTGTAGTTATTCGCCTCCCCCTCAACCAGAACATTGAAAGCCACGACCATTTGAATTTGTTGCAAAGTCATCGCCTTGATTTTAGCTAAATCCTCGTCACTCATGGCTTTACCTGCTAAGCTTTCTTGCATCTCATGAGTCATCTGAATTTCCACGAGGGAGGCCAGCAACTTTTTGTCAATGCTGAAATCAACATTGGCCGATAACGCCGAAATGACTAAAAACAGGTTTTCCAAGGACGTTATTTTATCCTTGTCGATGCCAAGGCTAACGTCAGCTTTCAACTGGCCTTGTGACGTTTCTATAAGAAACTGAGTCAGCGCGATTTTGGGAGATTTAGCGACTAACTTCGGTGCCTGTTCCATGAATTTTCCAAACAGAAGCATCTTAGTTATTGATTCGTCGTTCTCTAATTCACGAGTCGTGTCTTGTAAGGCCAACCAAGCCTCCTCGTCTATCTGCTGAAAAGCGATCTGACCGGCTACAGAGCTAATCTCTAAATGCTTAGTGATATTCTTTGGCAGCTTGATTTTGCCAATTTTACCCTGCACAGTGTAGTTCAAGACATCGCCTTGAGATTCAGCATCAGTTGTCACTGCCAAATCATCCAAGCTGATTTTGGAACCCACTTCCCTTAGAGTAAAATCAACATGCCCCACTTTAACCTCTAAATCATCAAGTCCAGCACCCTTGCTGGTTTTCTCAGTATTGAGCTTGAAAACCAAGTTGTTGGCATTGACAGAACCCTCATCGTCTTGAAAAGCAAACGACGGCAAGTTCAAATCTATTTCAGTGGGTTCCAAATTGGCATCGAATGCCCCATTGAAGGTACTCTGTCCAACTGACAGCGTCATTTCTCCTGGTTTTTCAACCGTCAAGCCCGCAGTGTTTAACGCAACGGTCAAATTTTCAAACTGCTCAGTAAAAGTAAACTGAGCCGTTAAGCCTTTCCAATCGATTAAGGCCTTCCCAGATTTTGCCGGCATTTCGCGCCGATAGGCTGGAAACACGACATCGCTTTTGCCCGAACCCTTGCTATCAACAAGCGTCTTAATAGACACAGCCGGCCATCTGCCCAAATCGCGCAACTGCTTAGGCGACAACAAAAAATCCAGTGTCGTGTCGATTTCTAGCGGTTTCTCATGCTTTTCTAAATGCTTAGAAAAGTGCTTTTTGAGTTCAGCCAACAAAACCAGCGGATTCTCATCAACCTTCTCAAACGGGATAGCGATTGTCTCACTCGGAATAGGCTCTCCACCATTAAAACGATGTTGCAATGTCAAACACAACATCTCCTCAGCCACACTCCCATCACAGGCGCTATTCGTGGCACTGGCCGTCTTGCTCAAAGCGGCTTGAGAA
>JAYQWI020000638.1:0-3195 GCA_035871815.2 Candidatus Parabeggiatoa communis | reverse complement strand
CTATCACATAGCGCAAAATATTCTGGGCAACTTGATGGGGGGCTTTGAGTTTGTCAAGTTCACGTATAGCTTGATAAGCAACCACCACTCTTTCTTGCTCATTCAGTGCGAAGAAAGTCGCCCATCGTTCCGATTTTTTACCCCAATTTTTAATCATGCGCTGATAGCCCTTGACGAGCGACAATATTATTTTTTGGCGATCTTCTGAATTATCGGCGACTTCTTTTTTCGTAAAACGACAGTCGAATAAGTTATGGGCGGTGACATCATCATAACCCGTGATTTTGTTTTCATGGGAAACCAAAATAATGGGAAAATCTTTATCCACATTTTCAAAAGTGTAGTCACGTAATTGCAAGGCTAACGGTGTGGCTTTGTAATCTTTATTCAAATGAGATTCTAAAACCACTAAATTGGGTTGATTGACTAGAATGTTTTTGGCTAACTTAATTAACTCAGCAGATTGCTGAAATTTAACCGTCAGTCCATTTTTGCCGGGAGTGGACATGAGCGAGGCAAAGTGCTTATCTGCTTTTTGATTATCAATAAAAATTCCTTGGTACATTTTTTAATCGCCATGCTGTTTGAGTTGTTTAGGTCAAAAATTAAATTGGCCAAATTTTACCGAGGCAAATGATAATGATTATTCTCATAGGTAATTTCTAAAATGCCGGTGTCAATATTTAATGTGTTTAAATAGTGATTAATTTTTTGTTGTGAGACAATATGGTTCATTCCAACAAACAAATATTTTCCATTACTCAGTTGACGGTAGGCATTGTCTGAATAAGGTTCACCCTTTTTTTTAATTTTACCGGCAGAGGGTGATTCATACATATCTTTTGATGAAATACTACTTTCTTGTTCCAAGGCAATCAATGTTTCAATTACACCCACCAAAATATCACGCCAATTTTTGACTTTTATCTTGGAGTTGTTTAACTGGGCTATTTCAATCTTTTCATGTTTTGAATGCTGACTTGCTTGTTCAATTTTGTCACGTAATAATGGTATGATTTTATTCGACTCATCTTGTTTATAACTGCTGGTTGCATTTTGTGAAGATGAGTGATTTCCATTTAGCGAAACTAATGATAGTATTTCAACAAAATGTGTTTCTGCCAATTGACGTTCATTGCCATCAAGCGTGTATTGAATAGCTAACTTTAGTCCAGCTTCACTTTTTTCAAACCCGGTTGACAGTGTGTCCTTTAATTTTTTGCTTAATTCAATAATTTCTATGTTTTGCCTAATGTGCTGACTCGCATCGGCTGATTTCCAAACGTCAGTTGACAATAATAGTTTGAAGTAATTTGTGGCTGCTTCTTCGGTGATATCAAATTGAAAAACTAATTTATCCGTTGCTTTTCCTTTCTGTTCATTATCAAAAAATAACCATTTTTTCCCGTTGGTTAATATGGCCCAACGTAATCCTTCCGAGTTGACATAATTAACAGCTTGTTTTTGCTCATTAGCCGTAAATTTTTTATTCAGTGCTTTAACTTCAACAATAAAATGGGTTTTCTGATTGAAACAAATTTTAAAATCAGGAATATGACTACCTAATCCCCCGCCACTATGTTGTTCTGGATAAACTTCAAAGGGATTCCAAATGTCATATCCTAATTTTAATAAAATAGGTAAAACAATGACTTGACGAGTCTGAGCTTCGTTTATACTATTTTCCCACTTGGGTAAATTTTCTACAATTTGTTTGATGGCTTTTTCAATATTCATAAAAAGTGAGTTTATTTTAATTGAATAATACCTTGTCAATTTAATCCATTCATTTAGGACATTTTTTCAATAATTGACATGTTTTCTACGCTTATAAAATAACAAAATAATAATGTTTCTGGAATGAACGAAGCGATTTCCCGAAACATCAAATGGTAGGTTGTGCCATCATCAAATCAAGGCATTTCTCCAATAATGCGCATGGTTTCGACGCTTACCGTACACACCCGCTGCAATAACTCAATCACCGATTCTTTGTAATCGGCAAAATGATAGCTATTGAATTTCTCGGCAATGGTTTTATCACGGGGCTTTTTTTCTTTGTATTGATCCAATATCCATTCTATGGCCGAGCGATTGCCCAGTTTATAGTCCCAAGCTTCAGCAGGTATGCCTTGCAAAATGGTGATATCATCTAACGGGATTTTGCCCCCTTCTTTATCGGCTTTGAGTTTGGGCTTATTGGCTTTGTTGCTTGCCAATGGTTTATCAATCCGTTTTAGCGGGTATTTTTTGACGGTTTCATAGTTTAAATGGAAATCCATCAATTGTTTGCCCCACGCTACCCATTGATGAAAATCCTCATAAAATGGGAGACGTGGAAATTCACGCTTTAAGTTGAGGGCGTATTTTTCACGATAAGCGGGATGATGCAATACGGCGTAGGTGTAATGAAAAATGTTCTCCTTGGTAATGGTGGAATCGATGTAATGGGTACGGAATTGATTTAAGCCCCAGTCGGTGATGTTGTCGGTGCGGTTGCCTTGTTTGTTGTAGCGGTATAGGGGAAGACATTGGGTTTTTTCTAAAAAATCGAAACCAGCAACATATTTAGTTATTAAGCTTTGAAAAGGCTTGGTTGATGATAACCCTGAAAAGCAAATCAGCTTATTGGTATCCGTTTTACCAAACTTAAATAATTCACCTTGTTGATATATCCTGTGAACAATTATTCTATCAAAATAAAGTACCCTTTTAATAAAAGGTCTATAAAGAGATTCTCTAGCAAAGTTGCTATTAAATTCTAAGGTTGAAGCCTTTTGTAAATGTGTTTCTAATTCAGAAGTCCATTTTAAAGTTCTATCAACAAAATTGTTGATGGAAACTTTCTGATTTGATTGATTCCATCTGACTTTTTCTTGTTCATAAATACGACAAAAATAATTAACTTTTTTCGCCAAGTTCGCTTGACTAAAATCATAAACCCACTCATCACTGGCAGTAACAAACCCATTAAAAAACAACTTAAAAAACGCCCGTTCCTCTTTCTCAGATTTCGCCAGTTTGGTTTCTTTATTGGCTAATGGCAACAATTCCTCAAAATCATTATCAGCGATGTTGAGCCAATTATGATTTTTATCGGGCTGGATTCTGTCAAAAGGAATATCCTTAAATTGGGAAGTGCTTAGAAATGCCAGTTTATCAGTTGCGATTTCCAATTCTGGGCGACGCACATAA
>JAYQWI020000637.1:0-2604 GCA_035871815.2 Candidatus Parabeggiatoa communis | reverse complement strand
AAGCGCGACAAGCGTTCTGCAAAGTCAGTACCCGATAAATCCATATAAGCACGAGACAGTTTAGCAATGTAATCTTTTTCCTGAATGCCTGAAGCGGGCACTATCCGAATATCGCCAATACCACTAGACACTAATGGACTGGTGCCCACCATTTCGCGTAGTGATGATTCATCCGCTTGCTCAACGGCTTATTCGACTAACCAATCAATAATACCAAAATCTGGCGCATTTGACTCTGGCAATAAAGTTTGCCCAATGCCCGGCGATTCTAAGTCTAAATCTAATATTAAGACACGTTTTCCTTGTTGTGCCAAATACCATGCCCATACTGCTAAGGCAGTAGAACGCCCCACGCCACCTTTAATGCCAAAAAGGGTGACACGTTGAATACCGGTTTGACTGGCAATCGGTTGTCGTAGCCAATCTTGGCCGGTGATTTGACGTTCTAACAGATCAATATGAGGGGTTTTAGAAATAGTGATTTTATCCTGTGATTTAAATAGCGCGTCATAATCGAATAATTCATCCCGATATAAAAAAACGGATTGATAGCTAAAATGGCCTAATGCCTGGCGAAACAGTGCCGCAAAATCATCATGTTGCGTGGTTTCATCAGTAGGTGCTTCGATGGGTAAAACTATCCGAATGCGACCATAAAGATCACGCACAAGTAGTACGGGCTACCGACCTAAATCAGCATAATGCTGTTTAACCAATTCAATGACATTTTATAGGGCTTTTTGAAAACGAATAGTCATTATTAATATACCTAACCTAAAGTTAAATTAAACCGTCAGATTGTGCTTGTTGGAGCATTTTTTTAACAATCGTTAAGGTGGCTGATTGATGGGGACTCACACGGGGATGAGGCGGTGCGCCACGGTGGTGAAATTCGCTCGTTTTAGCATAACGTTGTGACACGTCCCAATCTTGAAAAGGATTATTACTGGATAAATAGCCAACATACTTTGCACCATTACGTCCATTGGCAAAGCTCATAAATTCGTTCCATAATTTATGGATATGAACGCTATGTTTTTTTAAATCGCCGCTTGATTTGGTAGGAGCACCTATAGCATTTCCCGATTGAATAAAGTACAGTTATATACAGGAAAATCGAACCGCAAAATAAATTTTGCACTCCAATAACCGCAAAATAAATTTTGCACTCCAATAACCGCAAAATAAATTTTGCACTCCAATAACCGCCAAATAAATTTTGCACTCCAATAACCGCAAAATAAATTTTGCAATCCAATAACCGCAAAATAAAGTTGTAACTCAAATAATTTGTACTTCATTCAATCGGGAAACGCTATAATCCCACCATCATGGCTTTCAAACCACATTCCGCTGCTAAACCATATAATTGGTCTGCATTAGCCCAGCGTAATCGGTTAAACAGTATTTCAGCATCTTCATAATGGCGACGCGCTGCATTTTTATAGTCTGTTTCATTGATATTATTATCCTTGTATTCATACGCTTGATAAGCCCCCAACATGGGCTCCTTTCAATCAACATGATTTTTGGTTTTGCACAAAAACATCATAAATGATATCACCCATTTTATAGTTTTTGCGAACCGAAAAACCATTTATTTTCCGATAGAACTCTCTCATTTCTTCAATTTTGGCGTTATGCAATGCTTTAATGAAGTCATTCTCAAATTTTTTGTTCATAATTCAATCAGCGAAAATCAGGCCATAATCAGCATTTCACGCAAACAGAGGCAATGTAGGGGGCGAACCTACGTGTTCGCCTTTTTGCTGTAATTATCTCTCAACTATAACCCCAGTTGTTTATGCCGCTCTTCTATTGGTAATTCACCGATTTTGGCAACCCGTTTGTAAAACGTCTGTAAATCATGATCAACTTCTGCAAGAAGGGCTTGAAATGCGGGCACATAATCGTGATAAGTCACCACTGATAACAATTTGGCATTATTCAAGTCTTTTGCAAACCAATTGTCATAACCTGCGTAGCCTCCCCACTGTTTTTTGAGTTCAGCATATTGGGCGAGCAACTTTTCAAAAGCGGCTGTTTTGGCGGCCTGTAATTTATCAGGTGCCCCATTTTCTTGATATCGCTGTTGTAGACGATTGCGAGTGGTTAGCACTAGATCAGTAAAGGCCTGATGACGTTTCTGCGATTGTTGATAGCTTGCTAAGTCTTCATCTGTGCCATTTTGTGCGAGCCAGCGTTCAATACCAACATATTCTACTGCCATTGCAAAAGCTTCGTTAAATGCCGTATCGTCTTGGATATACATTTTCTGATGAGCGAGCTCGTGAAAGATGATGCCCGCAATTTGGTGTGAAGGCCAAGCTAACATGGTATTGAGTACCGGATCACTAAACCAACCTAAGGTAGAATAGGCAGGTATCCCAGCAAGATAAACATCATAGCCTTCTGCGCGTAAGGCTTCAACCAAGGCTTGTGCTGGCGCTTCTGAAAAATAGACCCGATAACTGACACATCCTACGATTAGAAAACACCATTGTTTTGGTGTGAAAGAAAACTGAGGTGTCGCAAAAACACTCCAAACAACAAAAGGGCGTTGTAAATCAGCGTAATGGGTATCACTACGATTATCTGGTAAAG
>JAYQWI020000636.1:0-8766 GCA_035871815.2 Candidatus Parabeggiatoa communis | reverse complement strand
TTGGTTTTTACTGACATTATAAAATTAAGATCACCCTTTTTTAATGACCATCACCTCATAAAACAAAACATTTCTCATCGTATGAGCTATACACGCCATGATGTATTACGGCAATCTGTGAAAGAGCTATCGCAATAACGTCTTAATTTTAAGCGGCCCCACTACCGTTGTCAAATATTGCCACTATTTTCCATCGCTAGGGGCAATCCCTTGTGGTTGCCCAGCTTTATAATGATATAATTCTACTTTTTCATTCAACCCAAACCGAGAAAATAACAACATGCATCCTATTACGATTATTGGCACAGGCCTGGCTGGCTATACCGTAGCGCGTGAATTTCGCAAACTGGATAAAGAGTCTCCTTTACGACTCATCACAGACGATGACGGGCATTTTTACTCCAAACCCATGTTATCCAATGCCTTTGCTCAGAAAAAAACGCCTGAATCATTGGTAACCACACCCGTGACTAAAATGGCTGAACAACTCAATGCCGAAATATTAACCGATACAGCGATCACGCAAATTGATCCCGCACAACATGCCGTTTATGCTGGCGATAAACGCTTAGACTATAGCCAATTAGTCTTAGCCTGGGGGGCCGAGCCCATTCGCTTACCCTTGGCTGGCAATGCAGCGGATAAAGTCTTATCGGTCAATACCTTAATTGAATATGCCGAATTTCGCGCCGCGTTAGAAGCGGGTAAACGAGTCGTGATTATGGGGGCCGGATTAATCGGCTGTGAATTTGCGAACGACTTGCAACCGGCCGGTTTTTCAGTCACCTTAATTGATCTCGCCCCACAAGCATTAGGGCGACTCGTACCCCCGGAAGTCAGTCAAGCCCTACAACAAGCCCTAGAAGAATTAGGGATTACGCTACATTTTGGTAAAGCCGTCAACAGTATCGATCAAGCCGAAAGCGGATATCGTTTAAGCCTGACAGATGACAGCATCGTAGAAGCCGATGTCGTACTGTCAGCCATCGGTTTACGTCCACGCACCGCATTAGCGGCCCAAGCAGGCTTATCAGTTGAACGGGGTATTGTGGTTGATCGCCATTTAAAAACCACGGCAGAAGATATTTATGCGCTAGGTGACTGTATCCAAATTGAAGGTTTAGTTTTACCCTTCGTCATGCCACTGATGAATGCCGGCCGCGCCATAGCCAAAACCTTAGCTGGGCAACAAACCGCCGTCAATTACCCCGCCATGCCAGTCGTTGTGAAAACACCGGCTTGTCCTATGGTTGTTTCACCACCTGCTATGGGACTCGAAGGCGAATGGCAAATTGAAGCTGAAGGTAAAGATGTCAAAGCCTTATTTTATACACCCACAAAACAACTCGGTGGGTTTGTATTGACTGGGGCAAAAGTGGCAGAGAAAGCAGCATTAACTAAAGCATTGCCGCCTGTATTAGCCTAAAGGTGATGAGGTTATTGATGAGATAGAACGCTGATTTGACTGATTTTCATGATTTAGCTTCGCTGATCTGGGGTTGCGCTGATTTTTTTAATTTTATTAATCAGTGTTTTTAATCAGTGTTAATAATGACAATCAGTCAAATCAGCGTTCTATCTGAAGATATAAATCGCTGTACTAAATCAAATAAGCCTTTTTGGCAAGACTTTGCAAAATTTCCTCAAGTTGATGAGACATCAGATTGTGCAATTCTTCTGCCTTAACCTCTTCCAGTGTGACTTGATTATCGTCTTTCGACAAAATTAAATCACCCGCTTCAATGCTTTTTCGCATCACTTCTAATAACGCAGCCCGATCATGCTTACCATCCAAATGCTTTAATATCTGACGATTAGCCAAGTTTAAAGAAAACACTTCATAACGTAGATTCGTCACAGCCTTACCCTGCTCACTTTGCAAACGCGCCACTGGGCTCGCTATTGGAGACTCACTAACCCGCAAAGTAAACTGTGGCGGATAAACCGACAATTCGACAATGTCTTTTAAATAAAACGTCAATAACATCGTCTTAATTTCATCTATCTCTGCCCGTGACAATATCAAAGTGTCTTTGAAATGTTTCCCTTTCACCAGAGTCAACAGTCTCTCAACCTGTTGGATCAAAGCCTCAAAAGACAAACTTTGCGGCCAAGCTTCACCTAAACACAAACAAACGGCCTTTAAAAGTAATGAACCGACAGACAAAACCGTTTCCCCTGCCAAATTCTCAAACTGGGCTAACGTTTCCTGTCTCAATGATGCTGATGCATCATCGACGGCTAGATTTTTTGAAGCGGATTTCAGCGGCGCAGCAATATAAAAATCGCTGATTTTGTCAACTTCTAAATGGCGATTAAGCACAATGGGCTGATGACACAACAACGTCTCTCGAAACCCATTATTGCGTAAAAAATCCAAATATTGTTCTCTTTCAATCAAATTGATCTCTAATAATTTTTTCGCCTCCTCAGCAAAAACATTATCGACTGATATAAAAGGCGTTCTCGTGTCAATCAAATATTGCAAACCATGACGAGTCGCATGTTCCATAAATTGAGAAAAAAACACCGGATCATTATATTCTTCCAAATACTCATGAAATAAATAATGCTCATCTAATTGACTCACATACTGCAATTCTTTTTTCAGTGACAAACTATAACTGTCGTATTTCTGTTTTATTGAATCGACGAAAAATTTCAATAAAGATTTCGCCTGTTCAAGTTTTTCTGTTGGCGCTGTCACGTTTCTAGTGTGATATAACACCATTTGCCGCAACATCTTATCAAGATGCCAACCCGGATAAACGTTATAACTCACATAAGCCACACCGTTAGGCTGTAAATGACGAGCACATATTTGTAATACTTTATCGCGCACTGCCGGAGACACCCACGAATAAACGCCATGTGCCACAATGTAATCAAACAAGCCCAATTCAGCATCAAACGCCATGATATCTTGATGTTTAAGCGTGAGATTGTGCAAGCCAATTTGGCGCATAAGATTCTGCCCCACTTTGATTTGCTGTTCAGAAAAGTCAATACCAACAAATTCACCATTAGGAATAGCTTGCGCCATAGCAATGATATTAATACCGCTGGCACAGCCTAATTCTAATACGCGACACTTTTCAACAGGCGGTGGCTGCATACCCAATAAAGTGGCAAAAGTAGCCAAATTATCCGGTTGCGTTTGTTTATAAATATGTCTCGTGTAAGGAATCTCATCATAAATATTGGTTTTCATAAATCAGGTATTCAACAAACATTCGCGGCAAAGCATTTTGCCGCGAAAACAATCAATTTATGTAGGGGCAATCCCTTGTGGTTGCCCATCCTTGTGGTTGCCCATTATTGGATAAAAGACTATCCAGAAGCCTTCAACATCATCACTTGAACATAATACTTAATAATACCATCGCTATTAAAAGCAACAGCGACATTACCATGGGGTTCATACCCTTCTGCCATTTTTTCATTGACAGCCTTAGTCAACTGTTTATCATAATGCTCCACAACAACAATATAGTTCTCCTTATCCATCATACCCTCTTGTTAGTATTTTTAATCATTCGGTAAGCAACACGCTTTACCCCTTGGTGGGCAACAAAAACACATTACCCTTATGAAAAATGAATATGGAAGACATTAACATAGATAAATACATTCTAGGCGAAACGAATGAAGAGTTTTTGTGTACAGGTGAAGAGAATAATCAAAAACTCACCTTAACGATGATTCAACAGACTGAATTACACCTAGATATTTTAAGCCGAGACTTTGATCCCGACGTGTATGACAACCCTGACTGTTGTGAAGCCATTGAAGACTTAGCTCTACTGAGCCGCCATTCACGCATTCGTATTTTACTCCATGATACAAAAAAAGTGGCACAACGTGGTCATTTAGGACTTCATCTTGCCCAACGCTTAGGCAGTCTCATCGCCTTTCGCAGCGTTGCAGAAGTCCACAAAAGCATTCCAGACACCTTTCTCATCGCCGACGGCATTGGCATTATACATCGCCCTTACACCGATACACTAGCCGCCAGCGTTAATTTTAAAGATCGGCCAAAAGCCAAAGAACTCACTCAATTATTTGAGAAAATATGGCAAAATGCAGAACCCGATCTCGAATCACGTTATGTGGTTGTTTGAGTTAAGCGTTTTTAACGCAACACAGAGATCACAGAGTACCACGGAGTGTCACAGAGGGTGCAAAGCTCTGTCGCCCTCTGTCGCCCTCTGAGGACTCTGTGTTGAAAAAAAGGAAATCGGTATTGACTTTCAGTGTGATTGGAGGAACTGCCCTGTCAGATCGACTACTTTCATCAGCACATTGCAACACAAGCAATATTTACTGTTATAGTAAAAAAAAGAAAATTAATTGCCTCAATTCGTTTATTTCATAATTAGCTACGCTTAACGACGTTTCGTTATACTCTCATAATGAGCCATTTAACAAATTTAACCAATATTTTTTTAGTCGGGCCCATGGGCGTGGGCAAAACAACAGTGGGCCATAGGGTGGCCGATATTTTGGAACGCACTTTTATAGACAGTGATCATGAAATTGAAGAGCGTACCGGCGCAACGATTCCTTTGATTTTTGAATATGAAGGGGAAAGCGGTTTTCGCAAGCGTGAGCAAGCTATAATTGCGAAATTAACTGAACGTCAGAATATCGTGTTGTCCACAGGAGGCGGTGTCGTTTTAAATGCTCATAACCGCCATCATTTGCACAGTCGTGGATATGTGATCTATTTGCAGGCTTCTGTAGATGAATTATTGGAACGCACAGCGCATTGTCGTCATCGCCCCTTGTTGCAAACGGAAAATCCGCGTGAACGCTTAGAAACGCTTCTTAAAGAACGCCATTCGCTGTATACTGCGGTGGCCGACATCACCATTGAAACGGGCCATCGTACTATACGTCAAGTGGTTAAAGCCGTTTTGAGACATTTAAAGAAAATAGAGTATACGACATGAAGACATTACAAGTTGATTTGGGTGCGCGTAGTTATCCTATTTATATAGGCCAAGCTTTGTTAGGGGATGCGAAATTAATCGCGCCATACGTTAAAGGCCAACAAGTATTAGTGGTGACTAATGAAACCGTAGCCCCTCTGTATCTTGAAAAAACGCTGAGCGCCTTTGCCAATTATCAAACAGCTTATGTCATTCTACCCGATGGGGAGAAATACAAAACGCTAGAGATTTTAAACCCGATTTTTGAGACTCTCTTGAAACGGCATTTTGATCGTCAAACCACCTTGGTTGCATTAGGGGGGGGCGTAGTAGGCGATATAACCGGCTTTGCAGCCGCTGCTTATCAGCGTGGCGTACCGTTTATTCAGATTCCAACGACTTTACTGGCTCAAGTTGATTCCTCAGTAGGTGGCAAAACGGGAGTCAATCATGCACTCGGTAAAAACATGATAGGGGCCTTTCATCAGCCCACAAGCGTCGTGATCGATATCAATACTTTGCAAACCTTAGACGACAGGCAATTGAGTGCCGGTTTAGCTGAAGTGATTAAATACGGATTAATCAATGACTTAGCCTTTTTTGAATGGCTAGAAAACCATGCCACTGACTTATTAGCACGCGATCCGCAGACATTAAGTCATGCGATAGCACAATCATGTCAAGATAAGGCCACACTTGTTGCTGAAGATGAGCGTGAAAATGGACGACGCGCCTTACTGAATTTAGGCCACACTTTTGGACATGCCATTGAAACGGGTATGGGGTATGGACAAGTTTTGCACGGTGAAGGAGTCGCTATAGGTATGGTTTTAGCCGCCCAAATGTCGGCGCGATTGGGTTGGATAAAGGAGGCAGATGTGAGCCGTGCTATGGCACTGATAGAAAAGATAGGTTTACCAACCCGTCTTCCTGAAGCAATGACGACTGATCAGATGTTAGCATTAATGCAGGTGGATAAAAAAGTGCGTCAAGGCAAAATCCGTCTAGTCTTATTAGAAAAACTCGGTCAAGCCATTATCACCGATGACTATGATCCAAAAGTCTTGAATGAAACCTTAAAGGGATAAGCCTACAATATGCTTGTAAGGGCAATCCCTTGTGCTTGCCCTTTTGGATGTAATGTGGGTGGATAGAACGCTGATGACACTGATGATCATGATCTGCGCTGATTTTAATCTAATCCGTTTTTAAATCAGTGTTAATCATGAGCATGAGTCAGTAGCGTTCTATCCAATCAATCTATAACTTTCATCACCTTTATACAACACTACCCACTTTTAAAATGTCTTTTTGCGCCTCTTGCGTCTCTTGCGTCTCTTGCGTTTTTTTCCCCTCAAACATTCAACCACTTCACCACCTTTTTTTGAGTGATTTTCTTGAGCTGATTCTCTAACGAATAACAGAGCATCTCAGAACATTTTTTATTAATCTCATAAGGCGTTAAACAGCGAGTCTGTAATGAATTTAAAAGGGTTTTTAACGCCGCCTCCTCAAAAGGAAAATAACCCATTGACTTATCAATTTGGTAATGGGTTATCAAATCCTGACAATATTCTAAACCCTTCTCTACAGAAAGAAAGGAAAAACCGATTTTGTGATTGCTCCGATCCCATAGCACATCCCCAATTAAAATTCTGAGCCTTTCTTCGTCACCATCACTTAAGGTATAATTCAAAAAAATCAACAAGTTATCATAGCTATCAACCAAGGTTTTTATACCCTGCGTCAAGCGTTTGAATTGCCGAGAAGTGTAGTACAACAAATTTTCCAGTTCATCTATCCACAAAACCACTCTCGTCAACGTCTTTCCCGCAGTGAAACAAGCAATCAATCCCGCCAAAAATTTCAAATAATCGGCTTCCGTGTTTAAAGCACGCGGCAACTGGAATTTTTTTAATTCCGTTCGACTCACATTGCTATAGATATATCGATACATGAAATCGTCCAATTTCACTTCTGAATGACCTAACTCGGAATGACCTAACTTAATGATAGCTAAAGCATAGGCCTCACTTTTGATAGAAGCACTAATCAGATTAAACAACTGAGACTCCCCCAATTCCGCAATGCGAGCCTTAATGATTTCTTTCAGTTTACTGAAAGACAAATCATCTATTATATTCTCAAGAAGTTGCTGAATAGCATCACCATTTTCCAGCGGCGTTCTCACATAAAGCGTTATCAACTCAACAGGCTGTTCAAGAATCGGTTGATTTTTGAAATAAAATGCCGCATGCGTTTTACCCGCACCAAACGGCCCCCAATTGAGTATTAAATTACGATGCCCAGCCGCATTAAGATAAGTGTTTTCAAGTTCAACCTTTTGGTTTTTCATACCGGCCCAAAGTACCGGCGCCTCGCTTTGAAATGCCAGCGAAGGATTGATCAACTCAAACGGATTTTGAGTCAAGTTGAGTTCTTCAAAAGTCATAGCTGATTGACCCCCAATAAGTGAGAAATCTTGTCTAAATGACGAAAGTATTCAAATTTTTGATCATCAACTTCTTTATTTAACTTTTGTACTTTCAGAGCATACTCATCAGAAGACAGACGATTTCTTGATTCCTCAAGTTCTTTTCTGGCCTGTTTAAACTTATAGGCTAATAAATCCACTATAGCCTCTTTAGCAGCTTCACAAGATAATTGAAATTTTTTATGCTTGTACAAATTTAAATAAAGAAATAAGACAGCATCAAGTGATGACCACACCTGACAAATAGGAAATGCCGGTAATAATTCCCTCAAACAACCCCTTAAAGCATTATCATCATCGGTTAAAAAAACCAACCCAGTTTTACCCATCAGAAATAAATCAATAGCCACCGCCAAATTATCTATTTCCCCTTTATTATGTGATGGATAAGACAACACTTTAGCCACCAATTTTTGTTCATATTCCGCTTCAGTCAATTTACGAAAATCATGAATTTTATTGCCTCGTGCCAAAACCTCAGCACTTGTCGATGAAAGATGTCGAGAGATTTCTCTATTCACCTCAGGGCTATACCTAATCGTGACAACTTCATCAAGCAAATTAAGAAGAGAATAATCATTCTTGCCTATCCTAGCACTAAAATCAGACTCTTCCAAATAAATATAACTACAAGCATCTATAATACAAGTCAATTTCATAGTCTTTAGCGTCTTTAGCGTCTTTAGCGTTTATACTGTCCACCGTTATAAGGTCGCGATTACGCCTTTTGTAAAATCCATTTAGCGGCAAGTTTTTGTGGTTAGTCACCACCACCTGACTTTCGCTTTCAGACAACTGATGCCCGCTGTTGGCTGGGTGGTATGATCATTTTAGATCGAATGCACTAGGGTGTTGATTGGGATTTTTGAGGAGCATTTTTAGCTACGCTGAACTTCGTTTCCACCCTAGTCTTTACCCTAATTGGTTTTCTGCACAAAACCCTTTTTTAACCCACAGCATATCCGGTATGTGGCCTTTTGTAGGGAGGATGATAAGCCAACACGATATCCTCCTTGGGTACACTTAATGCCACTAACTCCTTCGCGACACCGATTTCTGTGCCATCGTGCTGTATCCATATCTTTCCATTTTTAATATCTAAGTGTAACAAACAACCATATATCCTTTGATCATCGTCCCATCCAATACTATTTAATTGGTAATGATCATGTTCGTAATCAAAAAGGATTTGTACCTCAACATCGCCATAAGAGGGCTTAACGCTGCCGTAATCCTTTATGATTTGTTCAATGTAGGTTCGATATTTTTCTAGCTTTTCCATTTCACAATCACCTCTTTTTTAACATCATAAACAAAATATTTTATTCGGTTAGCTTTGAT
>JAYQWI020000635.1:0-2206 GCA_035871815.2 Candidatus Parabeggiatoa communis | reverse complement strand
ACACTTTTTTTATCAGTCTGGACAATGGATCAAACAAAGAAAAGGGGGCGATGCGGGCACGATTATGATTACGGCCGATTCGATAAGTTTATCCAATGAGAGTGCGATTACCACGGAAGCTTTCAGCGCCGGTGGCGGCGAAATCAACATCACAACAAACGATTTGATTCATTTAACAGACAGTCGAATCACAACCAGCGTACAAGAAGGCGTAGGAAACGGTGGTAATTTGAGGCTGAGCAATCCTTTATTTGCCATTATCGATAACGGACAAATTGTCGCTCAAGCTGATGAAGGGCGCGGCGGCAATATTCACCTTAGCGCACAGCAGTTGATTCAATCACCTTGTAGTCAGATCAGCGCGTCTTCAAAATTAGGCGTAGATGGTGAAGTGAAAATAGACTCCCCTGAACAGAATAGGGATGAAGTTGTCGTCGTATTACCAAGCGGTTTTGTGGAAGCCAGTTTGACCGATTGTGAAACGCAACAGATTGAAAATAAAAGTACTTTTAAAATCATGCCAAAATATCGGGTACCGCCTTTTATGCAATGAGGGGAAAATTAAATGAGATTAAAAAGCCATCAACTCCGTTTTTATTGATGGCCCATAAACCTCTTGAAGGCGGGCACTGAGCTAATCGAAGGGAGGGTTTGAACAAATCTAAAAACTTTAACACTGATTGTGCTGATTATAGCATTTTTCGATTGGGTTAAATACAAAGCTTTTTTGATTATTTTGGAACCCCAGGCTCCGCCTTTTCAGGGCCTTAGCGTTTTAAGTTTTTATGATTGATTCGCCTTTGTACTTAGCTTCGCTGACCTTCGGTTCATGCAATCAAGAAACGCTATATCATGATTTACACTGATTAATTTATTTTAATTTTTTAGTTCAACATCGAGCAGCCCACTACAGAAAAATAATCACCACTTTTCCAACCTTAAATCATCAACTACTTTGAAATGTTTATCTCGTGAAACTAAAGTCAGTTGGTGTTGTTGGGCAAGTGCTGCTATCCAAATATCATTTTCAGGAATGGGCTGGCCTTTTTTGCGTAATAAAGATTTAATTTGCCCATAATGTTGAGCGGTAGTGATATCACAAGGTAAAATAACAGTGTTGGCAACAAATTCCTCTAGGCGTTGTCGATTTTTCTCGCTCTGTTTTGATTTGCTCGTACCATAATAGAGTTCGCCTATTGTTATGAGAGATACAAAAGTGGCTTGTGCCGTAGCCAAACGTTCCTGTACCAAAACTTCTTGGGCAAATAAAGCGATGATAATGTTCGTATCCAATAGAAATTTACCATTCATTTAAGTCAACCTGTCTGCAATCTGCTTCAATAGCTTCTGACATCAGAAGCAACTCATTGGGTTCAATCAATCCGGCAAACTTCAATAACTCAACGCCGGGTACTCCATTAAGCCTCGTTTTTTTAGCTGTCTTTTTATTGACTTCTAATTTGTTGGGCATCCAATCCCATGCTTCTTGAGAAGTGGGGTATTTTGGAATAGGCACACTCGTTTGAGGATATTTTTTACGGTAACCAGAGTACTTTTCTAGGTACTGACTTATGAGTGCATTAATAGTGATGTTTTGTTCTTGGGCACGCATTTGAGCCTTCGTTAAGATTTCCTCTTCAACCATAATCGTTAAATTAACCATAAGCATTTCCATTGTTTGGAGTGATCATTTTGAAAAATCATAAGGGCCTTGCGTGAAATATACCTTTTGACTTTTATTGGACAATGTGAGCCTCAAAATATTTTTTCATTGAATATAAAGAAATGATGCCACCTGGTTGAGATTCATAAACCTCTTGCCACGGGGGTTCTTCGTGAACCATGTTAGCCAGTTTCCAAGCAGAATATTGCCCAAATACCGAATAAACCTCATTTAAAAGCGCCTGAACGTCATCCTCATAGCAGTCAAAGTTCACGTCTTGAGGGCGAGGAATTGCCTTTGAATTATATTGTTCATATTCATAGTACAACGAAGGTATGACAGGCCCATGTAACCAGGCTTCAATTTTTTCAGAAAACAAAGGGTTACCCCATAGAGCCAAACTTGAGCCCTGTGCATAATAAAGCAACTTTTGTAATTTTAAGTTTGAAATCAAATCGCCGTTTTCCTCACTCATTAAAGTCAGAAAATAGCGAGCTACATCATGGCAAGTCAACATAATCAGTTCTTCAATTATCAGTTATC
>JAYQWI020000634.1:0-2436 GCA_035871815.2 Candidatus Parabeggiatoa communis | reverse complement strand
AGAACTGGCTAAAGCCGGCGTTGGAAATTTTATCTTGATAGATTTTGATCGCTTGGAATTAGCTAATATTTCTAGGCATATTTGTGGCATTGGAGATTTAGGACGTTACAAAACCAAGGCAGTTAGAGATTTACTGTATGGCAAAAATCCGTATCTTAAAGTCAAAACCGCTGAATATAACATCAATCAATCTCTTGAAGAAACTTCTCTATTACTTAAAGAGTGTGATTTAATTGTTGCAGCAACTGACAATAACCGGAGCCGTTTTAATTTAAATAGTCTTGCCCTTGAGTACAAAATACCTACTTTTTTTGGTAGAGCTTTAACTCGTGCAATAGGTGGAGATATTTTAAGAGTGCGCCCTTATGAAGGGCCCTGTTTAGGATGTGTTTTTACAAAGGATTTTTTAGCGACCTATCAAGAAGAAATCTCTCAATTTAGGCAAGCAAGAGAAGATAACCCAGCTTATGTTTCAAATGAAGAGGTTAATGCCACTATTCAAGTAGGCCTCTCTTCTGATATTTTGCCAATATCAAACATGATGGTCAAATTAATTTTGATGGAACTCTCTCGTGGAAGAGAAAGCGGTCTTTCTTCATTAGAAGAAGACTTAATAGCGGACTTTTATATATGGGCTAATCGTCGTGAAGAAACTTATGCTAATTGGCCTAAAATGGAATATGGTTCAAAAACACCTTCAATTTTACGGTGGTACGGCGCAAAATGGGAACGTAATTTATCATGCCCTATTTGTGGTGAACAGGATGAATAAGTAGGGACACATAAATTTTTTAACATTTTCTGTGTGTAAGAATTTTGTTAAAAAACTTTTGTTGACCCACATATTTTGTTCTTCTTTAATACCTGTTCCTACAGTTAATGAGTCTAGTTTATTAAAATCTGATACCAACCCCAAGGAGGATTATATTATGACACTAGAAGGTGATAGTTCCAGAGACCGTAAACATTGCAACAATGCTGAAGCTGCAATTGAATATATAAACAAGCATCCTCATGAAAATTTTGTGATTTATGATGCTACAAAGGATGTAATTAACGAGATTAAACGGAAAGTAAATAATACAATTCGGGAAGGATAAGCAAAATAAGTAGGTACGCAAAAGTTTATTAACATTTTGTGGAAGGTTGGTGGGCAGCAAAAACACGCTGCCCGCACTACAGAAAATGTTAAAAGATTTATGCGTACTTACTTATTTAAGCGATGAGAATAATATTTTTGCTAGTTTCGGAAATATGAATATTGTGAAATTCTGATTCATGCAATTAATTATAAGCCTCTTGGTGATTATCACCCTGAGGCTTTTTTTATGGCCGCAAACAACATACAATTGATTTTGCTCAAAATCGCACTCTAATATTTACTGGAGTTTTAAAGCCTTTACCTTTTATCCAGTATTGCTAAATTACCTAATCAAATGATAACCCAAAACGAAATACTCCCCAACAAGGAAACCTTATATCTTGATTCGTCTGTTCCAAATGCCTTTTTTGATGAAAGAGACACAAGAATGCTGGCAGACTTCCTCAATATGAAAGCTCTATTTCAAGCGTCGTTATTCTTGAAATCAACAACACTCGAAACCAAAAGAGACGAGAACAATTACTTAATCTTGTGGCACACTTTCCACAATCTGCCCTGTTACCTGAAATTGAACAGATTGCTAAAGGATAGAAGAACCCAAAAATTATTCCACAAAGTGCTTCTCCAGATGCACTGCACATTGCCATTGCCTCATTTTATAAAATAGATTTTTTGGTGACTTGGAATTGTAAACATCTGGGCTTATGGGCATAGACGTAAACAGATTAAATTATTCAACACCTCTGATGGACTTTATGTACCTGAAATAGTTACCCCCATTGAACTGAAATTGAATAAAGGAGATGAAAAAAATGTTATATGAAAATGATCCCATGCTGGCGGAACTGCGCCTGATCAAAGCAGAATTATGGGAAAGAAGTGGACATGATTTACACAAAATGGCACAAATTATAACGACAGAAGCCGCCGAAGTTATGGATAGATATCAAAAACCTTTGAGTTCATGTCAAACTCAACCCAATACGATAAGCACTCAACAAGCATAGGGTTAAAAAAGCCTCTCGGTTCCAATCACCAAGAGGCTTTTTTTATGTCAGTTCAAGAAATTATAAAAACCATAACTAATGAATGGGCAGATTGGGAAGTTTATTGAAATGTCGTATAGCCAGCCTAGAATTTATCTTTGATAACCTCATTGGAGCCAAAACTGAGCCGATTGAATCCAATTTAGTGGGCGCACAAACGCAAGCTGAACTTGATTTTGCTGAAAGATTGGGACAGTATTCCATTGAAAATTATCTAAAACAAGCTTTACCTAATATACGGATTGGTGAAGAAACTTTACAACGACTTCATTATTTGATGTTTGGATA
>JAYQWI020000633.1:0-5800 GCA_035871815.2 Candidatus Parabeggiatoa communis | reverse complement strand
AGAAATCCACGGATTCCATATTCAACATGCCTGCTTCAATCTTAGAAAAGTCCAGAATATCATTCAGAATACCTAGCAAAGCTTTAGAAGAGGATTCAATATGGGTAAGATAATCGTGTTGTTCAGGTGTCAGTTCTGTTTTTAACGCCAAGTGGGTCAAACCAATAATCCCATTCATCGGTGTACGGATCTCATGGCTCATATTCGCCAGAAAATCACTTTTAGCTCGATTTGCCAATTCTGCTTGTTCTTTCGCATCAAGCAGTTTTTGAGTTGATTTGTGCAAATCAACGGCCATTTTGTTGAAAGCCGTGCCAAGTTGTCCTATTTCATCTCTTGATTTTTGGGCTATTCTCTGGGAAAAATCCCCAGCGGCCATCTTTTGTGTGATGTCAATCAGTTGTTGAATGGGTGTCAGGATGTGATTTGTTGACCACTGAAGAAAAAAATAGAAAATAAACCCAACAAAAAACAACAGAAGCAAACTAATAATGATATTTTGGTTGGCAAGAGAGGTTATCTCTAACATAATGGTATCAGCTTGTTCACCGGCAACATTTGAAATCGCTAATCCCGTATCTATCGCTTTGGTTGCCGCTTCAAACCAAGTTGCCGCCTCTACCGGATACTTGACATTGTTGATGACTTTGATAATCACCCAAAAATGAGCCTGTTCCCTATCAACATCAGAATGGAGAAAGATCGGTTTATAAACAAGCCTATTTCCCTCATTTAAGCGCACCGTGCCTTCTTTTCCAGAAAGTATCTGTTCTGCTGCCTCTGGATAATCCTGCTTGACATTATGATGGCTTCGATTAAGTACTGCCATCATGCCCCACTTTTTGCTATTGTCAGGATGGTGGAGATAAAATCCGTCTTGATTGATTAAAATATACTCTTTGATTATCTCATTTGGTATGATTTTATGTAAAAATAAGGAAATGTCGGTCAGTAAATTGAAAATAACAATTCCGGCCCCTGTTGCCTTTTTGTCATCAATAACAACGGGCGTTGCGACACGAAAAACAGGTTGAAAGGGTATTTCAACTTTTCCCTGTTCTAGATTGAGATCAAGGGGTGAAAAATAGATTTCTCCCCGTGGCAGTTGGCTTGAATCTTGAAAATAATATCGGTGTTTTTTATTTTGTAACTGCTGGCCGCGAATGATGTTAGGGGTATCACCATCAAAATCAACGCGAACACGCTCTTGTCCCGTCTGATCTAAATACCGAATTTGTATATAGACTTTTTTGAGTTGAGAAAATTTCTCAAATATCTTTTCCACAGCATTGAGTTCAAGTGTTAATTGTACTTCTTCTTTTTCTATCAAGCCATTCGCCAAAATCATAAGACTAGGATGGTTACTTAAGTTCAGTAAATCGGTTGAAATACTGGTTAAATAATTTTGAAAAGAAGCTTTGCTAGTGATAATTTGCATAAAAGCGGCCTTGATAGCCTCTTCGTGTTCCTGGCTTGCAGCAAACACCTTTCTTCTTAATGATTGAAAAGATTGAAAAAATTCTGTTTCAAAGGTCAAAATAGCGCGTTCCATATCGTTTGAAGTAAAGGGCTGCCCTTTTAACAGTAGCACTTGATCAAGTGATTGCTCCACGATAGAACGATAGCGTTTTATTTTATTCAGGGTTTCAGGGGAAAAAGGCTCTCCACTGGCAATGGTATTACCTACCAAAGCGCGTTCAAGTCCAGCAAATTCGCATAACCTAGCCACTTTAGGGCGCAGTACGCTATTCAAATAGAGGATTTGTTCTTGCTTGTTTTGCGGAATAAAGGCAAAATTACGCAAATTAAATTCATAATTAATATTAGTGGTGGTGAGATTAATCCATTCATTTTTGGAAATATCACCCCTTGCGATTTTAGGACGACTAAATTTGAGCAATCCGTATTTTTCAAGCCATTTATTGAGTTTGTCATCAAAACTATGGTTTTGGGTAATAGCAAACAGTTTGTCAGCATAGTGCTTAGCTTGAATGACTTCGCTGTCTCCTTTTTTTCCCATTTCAATGAATTTCGGGAATAAGGGTGAGGTGTCGCCTTCAGCACTTCCCAGTATAGTCGCCCCCAAACCCCTTTCAATAGCTTGCCATCCAGCTGCAGCATTCAGGTGTCCGGCCAGTTGGTTCTTAATGCCATATTCTTTAGCAAGCGTTTTATCTTCAAACACCCGATTAATTGTTATGCCCACCAATGTGATCAAGATACATAACAAAATGCTTGATACGAGAACGATTTGAGATTTTAATGTTGTCATTTTGAATAATGGATTTAATAAGGAACGAACATAAAATAACTTTTCACGCAAAAGTCAACTTTTTTATCAATACAGCAATGAGAAGGGATTAGCTAAATTTTAATGGTGATTTTATTTCATGCACGTTCCTAAGGAAATAGATCACGGTAAAGTCTCTGGCAACTCAAAAAAATAGACCACCAAAATTGATAACTGATAACTGATAACTGATAACTGATTAAATGGGTACATCAATTTGACGTAATATATCTTTTACAACGCTTTCATTACTCGCCCCACTAAACCGTGCCTGTGAATCCAGCTTTAAGCGATGAGCAATGACTGGCACGGCGATTTCTTGGATATGATCAGGCGTGACATAAGCCATGTCATCAAATAAAGCTAATGCCTGTGCCGCTTTCATTAAAGTCAACGATGCCCGTGGACTGGCCCCCATTTGTACGCCTACTGCATAACGGGTAGCCCCTACCAAATCAACAATATAGCGTTTAAGCTCTTCGCTTATACGCACCGCTTCAACCGCGTTTCTTAAAATTTGAACCTCTTCTTGAGTAGCACAAGGTTTTATCGTTTCACAGGCATGCTGCTGCGCTGTCAAAATCGCAACTTCCTCTTCCGCACTCACATAACCCAAGCTAAAACGCATAGCAAAACGATCCATTTGTGCTTCGGGTAGCGGATAAGTCCCATGAAATTCTATGGGATTTTGTGTCGCGATGACAAAAAATAATGCACTTAGAGAATATTGCTCACCATCTATACTGACTTGTTTTTCGCCCATCGCTTCTAACAAGGCCGATTGTACTCTCGGAGAGGCCCGGTTAATTTCATCAGCTAACAAAATTTCAGTAAAGACAGGGCCTTTGTGAAAACGAAAAGAGTGTTCACTCGGATCAAAAATCGACACACCTAAAATATCTGAAGGTAATAAATCGGGGGTAAATTGAATACGTTGGAAGGCCAATTGTAGAGACTGTGCCAACGTTTTCGCTAAAGTGGTTTTACCCGTACCCGGTAAATCTTCTAACAACACATGCCCACCGCAAGCAAAAGCCGCTAATAATTTTCTAATAGCACCCGCTTGCCCCGTGATAACGGTTTCAAGGTTGGCCGCAATTTTTTCATAAATCGTGAGAGGAGAGAGATCGTTTGTGTGCATTGAACAGTTATCAGTTGTAGTTTGGGCTGCAAAAAGTCTACGTTCCAACTTTAGTTTGCAATTCAATTCAAACTAAAGTTTGCGAAACTTAGCACCTATCAGTTTGTCAAAAAAATTTTCAACACAGAGAACACAGAGAATCACAGAGAAGCACAGAGTATAACTTTAAGATTTTATTAATAAATTAATATAAAACCTGTTATAAAGTAGTGTTTTTTATCATAAGGAATTTGAAAACGGATAAGTGATAAGCGAAGCGAAATCATCTATTGTATTCTCAATATAATAGTAGTTTAAAATTCAAGCTAATTTATACTTGATGATCACGTTTTCCGATTCTGCTATATGAACGACAAGGATTGTTTATTCGATGCGGATAACTACTGGGCATTTGATGAACTTATCAGTCTCAACCTCATTCATTTTTCAAAAAAACTCAATGACATGAAACTTGGCACAATCTAATCCTTTCTTATATACAATCCTCGTCGTTATTGTTTGGCTTTAGAAAAAACGTGATCATCGACTAACAGGAAAATCTAATGCAATTAACCGATCCTCATTTATTTCACCAACAAGCCTACATCAATGGTACTTGGGTAGAGGCTAATCAACAGGCCGTGCTTGAAGTCACTAATCCTGCTGATAATACCCTACTTGGCACGGTACCTAACCTAGGCCAAATTGAAACCCGTGAAGCAATCGAAGCCGCTCATGCCGCCTTTCCGAAATGGCGCAGCAAACTGGCTAAAGAACGTGCAGCGATCATGCGTCAATGGTTTAATTTAATTATGGCGCATCAACAAGACTTAGCCCAATTGATGACGGCAGAGCAAGGTAAACCCTTAGCAGAATCGCAAGGCGAAGTCGCTTATGGGGCCTCATTTATCGAATGGTTTGCCGAAGAAGCTAAACGGGTTTACGGTGATGTCATCCCAGAACCCCTACCTGGCCGACGTCTTGTTGTCATTAAACAACCGATAGGCGTTGTCGCCGCGATTACCCCCTGGAATTTTCCGATTGCCATGATTACTCGCAAATGCGCCCCCGCCTTAGCTGTAGGTTGTCCAGTCGTGATCAAACCTTCAGCCACTACCCCGTTTTCAGCCCTCGCTTTAGCCGAATTAGCCGAACGTGCCGGTTTTCCTAAAGGCGTGATCAACGTCATCACTGGCAAAGCGCAAGCGATTGGCACCGAATTAACGGCTAATCCGCTAGTGCGTAAACTCTCTTTTACCGGCTCAACCGACACCGGCAAATTGCTGATGGCGCAATGCGCCTCGACAGTCAAAAAAATCTCTTTAGAATTAGGCGGTAACGCCCCCTTTATTGTCTTTGATGATGCCGATATAGAGGCCGCTATCGCCGGCGCGATGGCCTCAAAATATCGCAACACCGGGCAAACGTGTGTTTGTGCCAATCGCTTATTGGTTCAAGATGGGATTTATGACGCATTTGCAACCCAATTAGCGGCCGCCGTAAATCAACTCAAAGTCGGTGACGGCCTAAAAGGGGAAACGCAACAAGGCCCGCTCATTAACATGGCCGCTGTAGAAAAGGTTGAAAGTCATATCAACGATGCCGTGACACAAGGCGCTAAACTGATCTGTGGAGGGCAACGCCATGCACTAGGCGGCACCTTTTTTGAACCCACTATTCTCACCGATGTCACACCCAATATGCGGATAGCAAATGAAGAAACCTTTGGCCCAGTTGCACCGCTGTTTCGATTTAAAACAGAACAACAAGCCATTGCATTAGCCAATGACACCCCTTTTGGACTCGCCGCCTATTTTTACAGCCGTGATCTAGGCCGAGCTTGGCGCGTTGCAGAAGCCTTAGAATATGGCATGGTAGGCATCAACGAAGGGATCATTTCCACAGAATTCGCACCATTTGGCGGCGTAAAAGAATCAGGCATCGGACGAGAAGGTTCAAAATACGGCATAGAAGATTATTTGGAAATCAAATATTTGTGTATGGGGGGATTATAAGGATTTGGTGTTCTGTAGGGATTTAAGGATCAAATGGGGGCGCATTTCTAAAAAAAGGGTCATAATCAATCTCAATTGAGTTAGACTCACTTAATCACAATGCCGCTCCCATGTACACATAGCATTGTTTATCAAGATAAATATTGAACGGAAATAAAATCTTGAAAGCCCGATTTTCGTTAAAAATTTATTTTGCTTCTTGTAGCCCACCATTAAAAATACCATTAAAACAACAATGTCAAATGAGCCAATGCTAATAGACGAAGTGCTTATAATTCATGACATTTCGATCCCAAGTTTTTTCAAAAAACTTGAGATCGAACACATCATTATTGAAATGTGAACATTATCAAGTTAAAAATCAAGCCATAAAAC
>JAYQWI020000632.1:0-12281 GCA_035871815.2 Candidatus Parabeggiatoa communis | reverse complement strand
AGAGTACGAATGGACTGCCTCGACTGGCCAATTCGCCTACGGGAAACGAGCGACACTCACATTTGAGCAAGCGGGTACCCATAGCATTACGCTAAAAGTCACGGCCACAAACGGATTGACAGATACAACAATCGTCAGCGTTAAGGTGAATGAACCACCGCCACCGCCAACAGACGATAAGTACGAGGTAGTCGCGTCGGCCACGGTATTTCCTCAAGAAGGTATGGCACCTTTACCGGTCACATTAAATGCCAGTGGCAGGAAACCTTACGGTAAAATCAAAGAGTACAACTGGAGCAGCACAGATGGGCAGGTTGCTTCGGGGAAACTCACTCAGATGACCTTTCAACAGCCCGGTGCCTATATCCTCACTTTAAGAGTCACGGCAGAAAATGGTTTGGATAGCACGGCTCAACAAACGGTGGTTGTGAAAGAAACGCCCCCACCTGTTGCTGTCGCCACGGCATCGCCCAGTGAAGGTGTAGCCCCTATAAATGTGAATTTACAGGGCAATAAATCAGAAGGGGATATCGAGGAGTACGAATGGACGATAAATGGTCAAACCTTTTATGGCCGACGGACTTCTTTCTTATTTGAGGAAGCGGGTGAATATAACATCACGTTAACCGTGACAGACAAAAAAGGCCGTAGCAGTACCGCTGAAACCAAGGTGACGGTTAAAGCCAAAAAACCTGATGGGCCCGTTGTTGGAGATGAACCACCCGTCGCGGTAGCCAAGGCTTCACCAAATGACGGTTTTGCACCTTTAAACGTGACGCTGGATGCTGCTGATTCAACGGGCAAGCTCATAGAGTATAGTTGGGCAACGCCTCAAGGTATTTTATATGGTCGGAAAGTCAGCGTATTCCTTGAAGCGGGGAGTCACCCGATCACCTTAACAATAACTGATCAAAATGGCCTAACGGCTATGGCTTCAACCGTCGTGGTCGTCAAGAAGCAACCCGAACCAGATGAACCACCCGTCGCGGTAGCGGAAATCCTGCCAACAGAAGGGGTAGCGCCCTTAAAGCTGGTTTTGGACGGCAGCAACTCGCAAGGTAAGATTGACGAATACCTGTGGAAATCGACCAGCGGTGATATTGCCAAGGGTCAACTGACGAATATGTGGATTGAAAACCCTGGTACACACACGATCTCGTTGAAAGTGAAGGGGGCCAGTGGGAGTCATGAAGTGACCACCACAGTCCTCGTCAAGCCTGAACCCGTGACACCACCTCCCCCAGCGCCACCAGTGAATGTCGTGAATGAGGAAGACACTAAAGGTGAAGGTTTAACGGTTGGGAAAAAGATCACCCTGAATGCCGGTGACAATCCCGATATCATCGAGTATAAATGGACAACATCCGATGGAAAGGTTTTTTATGGTCAAAAGCCCACTCTGTCGTTCAAAGAACCGGGTGATTACAGCGTTAATTTGACAGTGACAGATAAACACGGCTTGAGTACCACCACGCCAAACTTCGCGAGAGTCAATGTTCCGCCTCCCGCAGCGCCGCCAGTGGTACCGCCTATTGCGGAACCCATAGAGCAACCCTTCACAAATAGTGAGGGTAAACCAGGGAAACAAGTGAGATTTAGTGCTGATGACGATCCCAATATAGTGGAGTACAAATGGCAAGCCTCTAATGGCGAAGTGGCCTACGGCAAACAGCCCCTCTTTTCGTTCGACACGCCGGGTGAACACACCATTGATCTCACAGTGAAGGACAAAAATGGTCAGACAACAACCGCCAAAAAGGTAGCAACAGTAACCGTCCCAAGGAAAGATGACGGGGGAAGTGGTGGTAGTGATAAGCCGCTGGATATTGAAAAGGTCAAAGTATCCCCTTCTGAAGACGATTCAGAGTCAGTGCTTGAACTGGATGCCAGTGAATTAGGGGATATTGAGGATAAGTATGTCAAATGGGAAGCGATTAACGACAAGGGAGAAATCATTGCCCAATCCGTTGGCAAGGAAACAACGTTATCATTACCACCTGGAACCGGTGCCTATCGCATTCAAATGAGAGTGGAAGAGGAAGGGGGTGTCATTCGCGCTCAAAGCGTGGTGGCTACAGCGACGACTGAAAAAGGACGCGAGATAGAAGTGACAACAACGGATGGGGGAGGAAGTGGGGGTACTGAACTGAAAGCCGATGCTGATGCTGATCGCTACAAAATTTGCCCCAACAACCGGGTGACACTGAATGGAAAAGGCTCTACTGGTGAGATTGATGTGTATAAATGGGAAATAGAAACCTCAGGCCGTGTTTTAGCAAATGTTTTATATGGGGAAACCACTCATTTGCTACTTGAACAACCCGGGGTTTATACCATCAGTTTGAAAGTTTTTGGAAAAGAAGGCGATTCGGATGAGGATAGTATCACAATAACCGTAGACAATTGTGATATTCTTGCCTGTTATGATGCCAGCCTGATGGCTTCTTCAGACGACGAACCGGAAAAATTGGATAGCCAAAACAAGATCACGGGTAATCAGCTCACAGAGCATTCTATGAAAGGTAATTTGGCTCAAAATTGGTCATTATATGCCGAATTAGAGGCCACTTGTTCAGAAGGTGATATAGCCGAATTTCATTGGAAATTGAATGGCAAACCTGTCGATTTTGGTCAAGAAGCGAGTATAGCTTTGAAGACAAAGGGAACTCACATCATCACTTTGGAAGTACAGGATAAAGACGGTCTAAGTGACGAAGCGAGAGCAGAAATCAATCTCGGTGAATTAATCGCTAAAGCACAGGTTGAACCGACAATCACAGCACTAGGCGCCACAGAGGAAGAAGCGATTCAATTGGATTCTAGCACTTCTGAGTTTGGTGTGTATAGCGTTTCAGAGGAATTCAAGTATAATTGGAGTGTTGAGCCTGATAGCAAAAATAAGCGTGGCTGTGATCAAATAGACTGTTTTTTGGCTGGCAGTACAAAACCACAAGCCAAGATGAGTTGTAAGGGTAAAGCACCTGATGACACCATGTCATGTCGTTATACGCCAATACTCGAATTAACTGATCCAAAGAAAGTGACAAGTACGACAAATTACGAATACTCTAGTACTGTGACGATTACTTGGGCACCCATTGCTCGTATCAACATCAGAGAACCCAACGTTGTGACGGATCCTTATTCAAAGAAAGTGGGCCTCGTTAAAGTCAAAAACATGACAGAAAAAGTCTATTATGGGGACAGTCCCATGACTCTTAAATTGGATAGTAGCCAATCTAAGTCAGCCTCAAAAGAAGATAAAGTGTCTCTAGAGGATTCTCAATGGACCATTTCTTGTGAAGAAGTGAACGACTTTGGTGATATCGTTAAGAAAAAGCCTGTCAAAAAATCAGGTGAAGTGATTGAGTTCAGCTTGAACGAACCCGGTAACTGTGAGATAAGACTCACTGTGGTCGATGAAAAAGGCCTAGAAAGTGAGCAACCCGATATGATCAAACTGATTGTTGGCCCCATGTTGAAGTTCGTTTTATTGGATGGAGAACAGTCAACTGAAGGCCCTGATAGATTGATCGCGCACAAAAAATTGGGTGAAACGCTCAATCTGGGTTTAAAGATTTATTTTAACCCAGCCTTGATTGAGCATTGTCATTTCAAAAATGATGCTGGAGAATATGATCGATTCCTTGATATGTATGGGGCTATTCTCATTCCTGCCAATGTTGTTCGGATTTTACTACAAGATGACAAAGCGGTAGAAATGGAGAGTGTGATGTGGTTTAGTGAAATCACAAATGTTGACCTTCAGAGATTGGGGTTGCTACCCATTGAGGCAAAAAAGCCTTTTCAACCCTTTAGAACCTCATTTGATTTCCAACAACACTATTTTGGATTGATGAACGTGACACTTGAGGATAAAGGCTGGGTGGGTGCTCATTTCTTTGGTTTTGCAGCGGGAATCTTTGGGAAAGACCTTAAGAATATGACCGTTGCAGAAGATGACCAAGTGTGCATTAATCCTTATCTCACCAAAGGCGAGAGCAAAGATCTCGTTATTATCAAATTAGTGGAACTACAAGTTACTGAATAGTAACTTATAGTGAGAGCGATAAATCATCATCGCTCTCACAATTTAATACATAACGACAACAAGCCACAAGGAGAAACGACAAATTGAATGAGAATGAGCTTTAGGGCGATTAGCCCATGACTACTTGATGTAAAAGGTAGATTTAAGACATCTAGTAAAAAAACAACGTCTTAGGATTTGGTTAAGCAAAAGGGGATTATAAAGGATTGTTATCACAGCATGTCTTTTATAACTTAAAACATTAACAACTTGACCAGAGTATCAAATCAATGAAAATAATTTACGTCAAATTACTGATTCCATTAGGAATCATTCTACTTGCTAATCCCGTGTTTGCTGAATCTGACTTGAAGGCAGATGCTATTGTAGATCGGTATCAAATTTGTCCAAAAGAGCAAATTACGCTGAATGGAAAAGGTTCTAAAGGCGATATTGATGAGTATGAATGGAAAATCGAAACCGCTGATCGTGTTTTGCTATATAAATTAGAAGGGAAAACCACTCATCTGACGCTTGATGAACCTGGGGTTTATAGCATTACATTGACCGTTTTTGGCAAAGAGGGCGGTTCCGATGATGATAGCATAACGGTGACGGTGGATGAATGTAAAGTGATCGCTTGTTATCATGCTACACTTATTGCCGTCCATGATGACGGAACAAAGTTGAAATCTGCTAAAAAAGAAGACATAAGAGGGCATTTGAAGCTGGCTAACTCCTTGGCTTGGAATCTGGCTGAAAATTGGGTTGTGAATGTAGAAGTGGATGCGAGTTGTTCAGTAAATGCTACTCAATACAAATGGAAGTTGAATGGCAGACCCAAGACTTCTGGTATAGATGCGACTATACCATTAAAAATCAAACCTGATGGTCACACCATTACCTTGAGAGTTCATAATGACTACGACAGTGACGAAGCTAGTGCTGAATTTAAGATTGATGAACTGAAAGTACAAATTAATCTTAAGCCCGATAGGGATACAATTCCTGTAGAGCAAATACTTCAACTGTTTTCTGATACTGAATATGGCATTTTTAAAGAAACAGAAATTGACTATCTTTGGAAGACGATATCTTCGGACTGTGGAGATAATGAGTGTTTTTTGGCAGGTGCTCAGAAATCTAAAGCTCAGATATCTGATTGTCCAATATCAAAAGATATGGATGCTTGTACTTATACCATCATTTTAACTGTAATGGATCCAAATGGTGTGACAGATCAAGATGACAAGGATATCAAGGTTCGCCTCAAGTTCAAAGAACCTATAGCTCTGATAAACGTAGAGTCACCATCAAATCAGGATTTTGGAACACCACCCTTAACTGTAAGACTGAATGGTACTTCGTCTTATTCGCCTTTAGAAATTTCTATAAAAGAATATCACTGGACAACAGTTTGCGAATTTGAAGATGACTCAGGCAATACCATCACACGAAAGTTTCCAGAAGTCAAGGGTCAATATTTTGAAAATACCTTTGAAAAAATGGGAGACTGTACAATTACGCTTACCGTGACAGACGACAATGGCGTAAAGAGTGAATCTGACGAGGTCATTATTCGTGTGAAGCCGATATTAGAATTCTCTTTTGATGGCGATAAACAAGAAAGGGAAGATAAAAAACTGGTTTATGGAACCAATAGCAATATAGCAGTCGGCTTAGATGTTAATTTAGCGGAAAATCTGAAAAGTTGCCCAGAAGGGATGGAGCTTTGGGGTGGTATTTATTATTCAGAAAGTTCTAAAGACAAATTTCTGTTTTTTACAGAAAAAACGAACGAGTCTCATCATGGATTAGATACTCATCCTCAAGCCTTTAGAACTCATTTTTCTTTTCCTTACAGTTTTAAACTGTTGGAAACATTACTTCCTCCAGATATTAAAGGCAGGAGTTATATTTTTTTCGCAGCACTGGTTTCAAAGGGAAAAAATCCGGTTAAGGATATAAATACTTTGTGTGATGATCCGTCTCCCAGTGCTGTCAATTTTTCTTGTCCTGATTTTCCAGATTTAGTACCCAATCTTTTAATTTGTCGAACAATTAACGTCATTGAGTAAACATCGTTAATTCTTTTGTTTCACTACTCAGCAGTCACTTTATCAAAAGTATCATAAAACTGGGTAATGAGACAATTTGAATGATTAATCAGAAGAGGAACTTGCAAAACTCCGACGCTCAACTACAAATCAATGACTTACGAGTACATAATGTCAGCTAAGTTATTGATTTATCGTTTATGGACAAGAATTTTGCAAGAGGTTCAGAAGACTGATTTTGCAGGATAACCTTTTCTTTAATAGCTTATAGCGTTTCCAGATTGAATAAAGTACAGTTATACACACACAGGAAAATCGAACCGCAAAATAAATTTTGCACTCCAAAAAAACCGCAAAATAAATTTTTAACTCAAATTTAAACTCAAATAATTTGTACTTCATTTAATCGGAAAACGCTATATAAATAGATAGGAGATAGACATGTATGACTTTAAATTTCTAACTGTCCTATTTGGACTCATTTTGCTAATGATAGCCAACCCAGTGGTGTTAGCGAAACCCGTAGCCAATGCACAAATTTACCCTTACCCCAATAATGGGGAGGGGCTTGTGCCATTGCAGATGACGTTGGATGCCAGTGAATCAGAAGGCGATATTGAGGAATACGATTGGACAGTGAAAGAAGCCGGAGACAAGGAAGATATAAAGCTTTCTGGTAAAAAAGCCACATTGACACTTGACCAACCCGGTACTTACACCATCACTTTAACTGTGACGGATAAGGACGGTGTGAGTGACACACTTGAAAACGCGGCAACGGTAAAGGCGAACAAGGATCCCAATGCTTGTTTTAACGCGACCCCCCTGTCAGGGAATGCCTCAGAAAATCAGCCTTTGAAGGTGAAACTAGATGCCAGTTGTTCCAAAGAAAACATTGTTGATTACAAGTGGGAAGTCAATGGCCGATCCGCTAAAGAAAAGGGACAACAGGTGACTTTATTTTTTGAGGAACCTGGCGACTATCTCATTGCATTGCTTGTCTCTAATAACAAAGGCCAGTCTGATGTCACAAAAGAGATCAAGGTAGGGCAATTGATTGCCAAAGCGACCTTTGTTAGAAAAGACACGATTGAATTGGATGCCACAGCATCCGAAGCTGGCGTTTATCAGCTCAGTGATTTAACCTATCACTGGGAAGCAGAACTCTTTGGTGAGAGCAGTTTAGAATGCGAGGAGATGACCCCCATTTTTACGGCTCAAACAGCTCAAACAACCAAGATGTCTTTTTTTGGAACGACAACAGCCTCTTGCCGTTATAGGGTTACACTTGAAATCACTGATCCAGATGGTATGACAAGCGAAGACAGTATAATCGTTGATCAAGAGCCCCAAACCACGCCGCCAAACGCTAAAATCACGGCCGTTTCACCCGTTAAGGGTTTTGCACCCTTAACCTTGAACTTGGATGGGAGTGATTCTTTCGATGAAGATGGCACCATTACGGAATACACTTGGTTAGCCACCCATGATGAGGAGGGTTTTGGATTTGAAAAAACAACTTCCTCTCCCAAGACGACTATTACCCTTGAACAATCAGGTGTTTACACAATCAGTTTATTTGTGACGGACAACCACAATGAAAACAGTGAACAGGTTGTTTTTAAGAAGACTGTTGAGGATAAAGTTGATATTGTTAAGATTGAAATTGTTAATGAAAGGCCTATTGCCAAGGCTAAAATTTTACCTAGCCTAGATGATAAGGGTCAGAAAATACCCTTAGAAATGATATTGGATGGTAGCGAGTCTCGCGATAAAGATGGCAAACTTGAAAAGTATACTTGGACCATCACCAATGATAGTGGTTATGAAAAGATACTTGAAAGTGAAGAACCGACAATACCCCATCAGTTTGATCAAGTGGGCAGGTATCATTTCAGTTTAATCGTAACTGACAACGAGGAGGTGGACAGTGAGGCTACTGTAATTAGTTATAAGAGGATTGAAGGTAGCCTCTCTATTGAACCACAATACCATAGATTTAGTTTACCGGAAGGTTTTGTTTACAAAGAACCCAGTAAGCCTATTCCTTCAGAATCGCAACCCGTACCTGAAACTCGTCGTATTCAAAAGCGAGCAAGAGAATATTGGCCTGGCCGGGTGATTGTCAAATTCCGTGAAGGAACCTCAACCGAGATAAGAACGCGTCTCCGAGAGTTTTATCAGGCCCAGTTTCTCAATGCCTTGTCCTCAATTAATGCTGAAGTGTGGCAAGTTGAAGACGTTGAAGCGGCTATCGCAACACAAAGCCATCGAGCTTTTTCTGAGATTGTTTCTATTCGTCCAGACTATGTGATACGCGCTCAAGATATCAGAGCAATGAATAACAACCTGTGGCGCAAGAGTCGAGATAAAAAAGATGAGACTCTCAGCATTGAAACCAAAGAATCCGTGTTGTGTGCAGTGCTGGATTCGGGCGTTGATTATACTCATCAGGATTTAGTACCCTACATCTGGACGAATCCGGGTGAAACGCCTAATAACGGTATTGACGATGATGACAACGGCTACGTGGATGATGTGCATGGCTATAATTTTGTTAATAATGATGGTGATCCAATGGATGATTGCGGCCATGGTACCCACGTTGCCGGAATTATAGCAGGATTAGCTAATCAAAACGAGAATGCAGGCATTACAGCTACTGAGCATCAGTGGCCTGCAAAAATATTAGCTTTGAAAATATTAAAGGCGGAAAAGAACTCTCAAGGGATGACAGAATGCATTGGTGCTGAGTCAACTGCTCTTTTGGCATTGAAATATGTCCAGGAAAATGCGGATAAAATGGGCATTAAATGCACCAATAACAGTTGGGGGGGCGAAACTGATCCTAACACAGATTTAGAATCTGCGATTAAAACTGAGGCTAATCAAGGGCGATTGTTTATTGTGTCATCGGGTAATAATTTCCCACCGCAAGATAATGATAAGATATTTTCTTATCCCGCAAATTATGAATCAGAGAATGTGATTTCAGTGTGTTCGGTTGGACCCACGGGTAACCTCTCCCTCTTCTCCCATTTTGGTAAACAGAGTGTCGATTTATGTGCATTAGGTGAAGAAATTACTAGTACCTATTCTAACCCTAAAAATGGTTATCACAAAGATCAAGGGACTTCAATGGCAGCAGCTTATGTAACCGGCGCTGTTACCGTGTTATGGTCGGCTTTCCCAGATTTAAGCCCGTTTGAACTCAAAACGCATCTCTTGGCCTCGGTGAAACGCATTAAAGCAAAGGATAAAAATGCCACAAATGGACGTTTAAATTTGCGTGGTGCGATCGACTACATGAATTCGCGACAAAAGACTTTCACGGTAACTAACACGGGTGATATGGCTATGCAGATTGAACAAATCATGCTCGTAGAGAAGGATGGTGATCAACTCGGTACTGAGGATTTTCAAATTCATGAGAATGATAATGAGAATGCATGTTCTAACAACAAACAGCTTGCGCCTAAAGAAGTGTGTACTGTAGAAGTGTTTTTTGCGCCCAGTTTCACAGATAAAAAAGAAGTGTTATTAAAAGTGACTTCAAATGTGCCAGTGTCACAAGAGGAGACAGCTACAATCAGTGGGAAAATAACTAATAATAAGATAGCTGCTTCTTCTTGGAATTCTGTCTCCTGTAATTCGGTAACTTATGAGGGGGAAATGCCAACTGAGTTAGCAGAAGCTTCTGTTTATAACCTCAAAACTGGTGAATTGGAGATACCTTCAGTGGTTTTACCGACAGAAACAGGGATAAATAGGTTTGAGGTTAAATTGTGTCCGATCGGTGAGCAGCCTATGTCTTAC
The DNA here is from genome assembly GCA_035871815.2 of Candidatus Parabeggiatoa communis. Classification (GTDB taxonomy): domain Bacteria; phylum Pseudomonadota; class Gammaproteobacteria; order Beggiatoales; family Beggiatoaceae; genus Parabeggiatoa; species Parabeggiatoa communis. The sequence goes on along the minus strand of JAYQWI020000632.1, from coordinate 2,378 downwards.
TCTTTGTGTTATGACGATGATTTAAATCCATATTTAAAATCATTGGAAAGCAAACCCAAATTGGGTGATACGACACTTTGTATTGATGAAAAGACTAAGCAGGTTATTGTCAATATGCCTATCGTTAGAACAGAACCTAATACAAATCTCCTTTATGAGGTTTATATGAATATGCTGACAAATTCTGATGGTGGTGTTGAATTTGAAATCGATCTACTCAATGGAGTGATTCCTATTCACTAGACTTGTGCCGTTCGAGAAATTCCCTTTCTCCTGTCTGTTTGTACTGAAGTAAAGGGAAAGTGATCTTAAAAAAAACAAGGGGTTATAAAATTATATGAGGAAGGAAACAATGACAAAAATGCAATCAGGCCTTCAAACTATCCGTTTTATGATAATGGTGTTTGCGCTTATATTGGCAGACTCACCCGTATTGGCTTCTTCGGTGCCCGCTTCATTAAATCCCATACTGGTTAAGCAGAGTCTTCAAAGGACTTATGCTTTTACGGTAGGGCAAATCGTTAGAACAGCGATTGTCAGATTTCAAGACTTATTATGTCGTCCCGTGACAGCAGAAGAATTGAGTCGTTTGACTAACCACTTGTTGTTTAATGGACAAGACTTTCTGATACAGCGCATTGATTACGTGCCTGAACAAACACTTAGCCTCGTTATGCAGACTCATGACTTGGTTGAACTGCCACTTCAAGGGACGAAAGTAGTCTATCATTATTCACATGAATTAGCACAATGGATATTTGATCCGCTACAGTCTACTGTAGCCATTGCTAACAATAACGATGCGCTAGAACAAACAGGCTTGCCAGATGTTGGGATGCTTCTCATCACAGAGTATTGCCATACGCCTCAAGGTTTTAAGTTTAAGGAAGGCTTGTGGTCCGATTACCAGTGGTGTTGTCGTTGGTTCAAGTTTGTGATGCCACCGTTTGATAATCAAATACCTGTCTTGTGTTCTGATGAAACTACAACACTTTTCATGAAAAATGGAGAGAAAACAGAGTGTTCTTTTTCTGTCAATAATAGGGAGACAGGCCAATTAGTCATTCCCAGGGTAGCCTTACCAAATGACAGTGGTGGTAAAGATATTTCTCAGGTCAAATTGTGCCATGTAGTTGATAACACGAAGCGTTTTGAAGTTTGTGAGAAAATCAACTTGGGAACGGAACCCCATGATCAATTTCAACCAGGCGATATTCGCATAAATCCTTCTAGCTTCACGATTCCTGCTGTCATCGATACTGATAATCGCCCTTATGAGTTTGAATTAAAAGCCATCAATGATGGAGAACAGTTTGAAGTCATCAACAAGATCGCTATTCCAAAAGCCACAGAAGCGAGAGTCAGCTTACAAAGAAATTATGCTTTTTGGGTATGGCAAAAAATGAAAAATGCCCTGAATACCTATCAAGGAAAGAATCTTGTCGCTCCGAAAGCGGATATTGAAGGATTTGCTCAGCAATTGTTGCGAGATGATCCTTTAATACAGGCTGTGCAATATGAGCCAGAACAACATCTGATCATTATTATGCACAGTAAAGCCTTTGTTGAACCTCAACTTCAAGGTAAGCAATTTATCTATAAGTATTATGCAGGAAAATGGATATTTGATACACCTGGTATTACCTCAGAAGCCATTATATCGCTTGCTACCCGACCAACCTCTCTATTACGAGATGTTGGGATGAGCCTGATCACAGAGTATTGCCCTAACCCTCACGGTTATCAATATGACAAAGGCATGTTGCCTGATACTGAGTGGTGTCCATTATGGCTTAAGATAGTGATGCCAAAATAATAGTTTTTTTACACATCGCTATCATGATGATGGCAAGTCTTGCTATTCAACCCTTTATCCACCGCTACTCTATGCACATAGAATAAATTTTTAACCCATTGATTTTTCTATGGATACGCTATTATGTTCTATGGCATGGTGGGCAAGCGGGCGGTGAGTTTTTGGGTTGATTTTGAATTTATTGCCGCCCGCTTACCCACCCGACGAAGACTTGTGTGCATAAAGTAGCCCTTTACTACCGTTCGCGATTGATATCGAAACGCTAAAGACGCTAAAGACGCTAAAGAGCTTAACAATAGCAATCAAAATAGTTAAACCCTTTGCGTCTTTTGTGTTTTTTGAAAACTGAATAAGCATGATAGATTACAAAGAACTCAAGCAGTATCAGAAAGACTGGAGATATTTCACGAGTACAATAGGAGGAGCGATGTTAGGCGCGGCAATAGCCGGTGTTATTGGTACCTTGATAGGGAGTTTGGTGGGAATGATGATTGCCAACCTCATCTCTCGCAAGGAATAAATGTAGTACAACGAATTACTGGGATAAACGAATTAAAAAGAT
>JAYQWI020000631.1:0-7407 GCA_035871815.2 Candidatus Parabeggiatoa communis | reverse complement strand
TGCTTTAATTGGAAATCAGGGTTTTTGGCCCCGCGTGGAAAATTTTGTCTCTCACCCGGCCATAACCTTCAATATCCCCCTCTAAAAAAATTAAGGCCACAATGTCTTCTTGATATTTAAGCACGCCCCAAGAACTGGGCTCAGTGTTATCAAGAAGTTTGCCGCTAAGGCGCTTGGTTAAAGGCTTGATTTTGCCCTTAAATAAAACCTCAATCACCTCACGTTCAACAACATTTGGGAGTTGCGTAAAAAATTGTTGATGAGTGTCATGAGCTTTTAAAACCGTTTTATCGCTATAATAACCCTTAGAATAACGAGACTCATATTCAAGCGTTATCCAAATTTTCTGATATTGGTAGGGATGCTGTTCTGCCGGCATCAACAGAGCTATCTGAGGGATTTGAGGTAAAGAAGCACTGATGGCACTTAACAATTTCATCAATTCCTTTCTCGTTGCTTTTTCCATGACAGAGTGGTTGTGAATGGCTTCGAGAAGGGCATCAGGAAACAAAGTGATAATTTGTGACAAAGACTTGTCCAATTCCTCGGATTGTTTGTTCAGTTTCTCCTGAAACTCAACCCGATTTTTGGCCAGACGGGCTTCTTCACGATACTGATCGATTTGATGAAAGATCAGAAAACTCACTAACACCATCGCAATGACACTCAGCACAATCCACATTTTTTTGCGAGAAAATTTCAAAGGCGGTGCTGATACGCCCATTTGTTGGGCCGCAAATTCGGCTAAAACGGCCAAACTACTCAAGAGACTCGACAACACCAACAGAAACGCAAAAAAACCAAAAATCACGATAATCAACTGAGCATAATTATCTATCCAATCTGGGAGAATATCCCATTTTAAAAACTCGTCGCTTGTCCAAAGAATGAACCCAGCGGCAAACAACATAAAAACAAACAGCGTTAAGTTAGTTGTTAAACGCGATACCAATAAGTAATTGATTTTCATATAAATGATTCCTATTGTTAAGAAAAACCACAAAGGATTGCCCAGACAGAAACGTCGGTAGGGGCTATCCCTTGTGGTTGCCCAAAAATGACAGTCATTGTCAAAAAGGATGTGGAGTCACCCAAAACACGGTAACAAATCGCTATTTTTCTCCTACCGATAAATGCTTAGGGGAAGATGAGGCCGGTAATCGAAAACGCGTTGTCCAGTCGGGTGGAGTTGGGCTTGGGTTCTTCCTTAGCCGCGCCTTCCAATCCTGATCGGTTAGGCGAATTGGAAGACTTCCCGCCTCTCCTTTCTCTATCACCTCGTAGTAGCTCAATGAGGGGCCCACATACATCGTCGGGCCTTCATCAGTATCCGCGATCAAAACCAGTGTTGCCACCGAACCCGTCGCAACGTGTAAAACGCTGGGCGGTGCCAGAGGTGGATCAAGATTGGGATTGGTATGAATATCCGCAATCAGCACAGGGCTTTCGTCCTCCCACGGAAATAATTGTGGATACCAACCATTCCAAGTTTTAAGAGGCGGAACACCACAGATATTTGAATCTGTTATCTGGAGAACGGTTGTATCTTTGAGAAAGGCTTCCTCTTCTTCGCTAAATAGCTCCAAGCGCAGTTCCTTTTCAGCCATTGTCTGGAGCATGGTGGTCACATATTCCAGATGCTCAAAATAGCTAAGTACCTTATGACGCAATGTTGGCACGTCATCAGGAAATAGTTCGTCTATGCTGGAATCATGATTTTCAAGTTGCAACAACATTTGATCTGCTTTTATATCCGTTCTGAGATCAAGACTTGTCAATGCCTCATATCCAGCACGCGCATAATCCCGCACGGCGGCATAAAAAGCCGAATAGGGTTCGACATAGCCCGCTGGGTATTCACAACCAATACCCATTGTAAATGATTGTTTTGCATATAAAATATTATCATGTCGTAACTGGGCCCAAGAAGCCAATTGGGTGTGTAGCATTTTATCAGCCCATGCGGCAGTTCGCATGGCTTGTGGATAGGCTGAATGAGTGCTATTCACGTTCAGGGCCCGTAAACTATTGAGCCAGCGATTGTAGGTACTGTTGGCCCAATAAGTCGCATCATAACTTTCTACCAAGCTGCGGAGGGAATCAAGATTGTCCTGATAATCATACTGCGCCAGTTCTGATTTCAGGTGTATTTTCGCACGATCATTCCCTAAGACATACATGACATCAAGCGGACTGGGTAATGCGCGTGGGACTTTTTGTCCCTTTACCAGCAACTGATCAAATACCAACTGGCCCATGATATAGGAATCAATGATAAACCGTTGTCCCAGCATCATAAAACTGATGGGTCGTGATTGCGGTTCCTGATGATCTGGTGCAACTTCAAGCAATTGTCCCGTGATCTGCTGTTGTCCGTAATCGCCACTCGTCAACAACGTAAGCAGTTGTGTCGATTTGTCGAAAACATCCCCAGCGGTTTCTATCCCAGCATCGGCGATGAAACGTTCCAAATCCGACAACGTCATATTATCGCTCTGTCCAACAAATGTCGTAATCAGGTTGTCAACTGTCTGCCAAGTAGTACGCTGATTCGCTGAATTGATCGCTTGGTATAACAACACCGCAGCCGCAATATGATTGACATTCATCTGTGGCTTGCCATTCAAATCATAGGCCACCAGTCGAAAATCGATGTGAGCCAACCAATTCATGGCCCGGAAGTAGCGTTTAAGCCGTTCATGTTTGATATAATGTCCGCGCGGTTTAAACAAGCTAAAATCAACTTTGCGTTCACCCCCAAAGAGTGTCACGGGAACAATGGCATTGGATTGCAAAGCCAATTCAACATAATCTTTTGCCGTTGGAGGCCTCTCTGCGCTTTTTGCATCACTGGCAAGCAAGGCTAATGGGATACTCAGATAATGCTCCAGATCGGTATAAAGCGATGCCAGTTCAGGATCAGTGTTAGCAGTGGCATCAGTACGCACTTGTTCGCGTACTTCGGTCAAGAAAGAGGCTAACTGCGGCGCAAGCATTTTGGCTTCTAAACGCATCAGTAAGTCATCATAAGTTTTGTGGATCGCTTGTAAAATAGAGTCAGTCGTGATCACAACGGGTAAATCTTTCCAATAGATATAAGCGTAGGCGTTAGAAAAATCTTCAAATGCCAAACGATCAGTGACGACAAAGCCGTTTTCTCGTAACCGTGCCATTTCATCAACCGTCAGATCGAAAACCTGTTTAATCTCTTGAGCATAACGAGCCTCTTCAGGCGCAAAAGAAAGATTTTCCAAAAACAGTGCATACTTTGAAGACGGAAAAAGATGTAAACAAACTTCACTGTCAGTAGGCGAACACTCACTTGATTGCACATTGGTGGTATCAAAAAATAGCCCATCCTGCGTGGAGGGGATTTGTTTAAGCCTAGCAGTGACAGTGACGTTCTGTTCAGGAATATACACAAAAGGAATGCGTATTTGCCCATCATGTTGATAACTGGCATGACAAGGCGGCACATCTGATTGTGCTTGAGGGACAGCGATTTCAGAAGCGGTGAGTTTAAACAACAGTTCTGTATTTGGATCCGATATCTTTTGCAACCGCGCTTCGACGACTTTTTCAACACCATTGGAAGTGACAATATTAATAAACGGCAGATGCAGTTTACCAGCTGAGACCGAATAAGTACCCCGTCCCTCACAAGCGATTGATTGATAAGGGATTAGACTTATAGGCCCTAGCATTGAACACACAAAGCAGACGAATAGTCTTTTATTCATCATGTTCTCCTGATTAAATGAAATTAACAATATAACTATAGCAGTTTAAATAATGAGTTTCAAATTCTATGATGTAGAGACGCGATGCCTCGCGTCTCTCGCCTAGCGTCAGTGCTTCGGTGCGATGTAGAAACGCGAAGTGAAGTATATTATAGACGCGAGGCATCGCGTCTCTACGACAATGAGTTTTATAAAATTGATAGGTGGTAAGTTGCGAAGTTGGAGTGCAAAATTTATTTTGCGAAGTTGGAGTGCAAAATTTATTTTGCGAAATTGGAGTGCAACTGGAAACGCTATATCTCAGATAGTATGAGTAACCTTTTCTTGATATTTTTGGTAATAACTTAGAATATTGCGGGCCAATTCATACTCACTAGAAAGTTTAATAGCCCAATCAGAGGATCAACCTTCTTATCGTAAGAATCTTTCGAGAAGCGTCGGATCAAGCGCCTCTCGTTTTTGATGTGTTGAAACAAGAAAACCATCGTTGTTGATCTAAGGAAAACAGGTAACCTGCTAATTTATTAGCAGAATATGAAAAGTTTCTAAATAACTTAGACGATTCAGCTGACAAAAAATCCTTAAGCTGAATTTCCGGCGAAGTGAGGATAGCCTTGATATGCATTTTATCCTCAATCGGTTTAACCATTTTTTCATAAAACTCCGACACAATGGAATTGTATTCGTCATAAGACAATTGCCCTATTTCTGTGGGCAGCACATTAGAAAGCGATAACAAACCTGGCGATTTCTCCGTTAACCAAACAGAGGCACTCGGAATTTCATCACTTGATAACCGTTTAAAACAATAGAGAAGGGTGTCATCGAAGCCAATCGTTTCATCTTCAGCATTTTTGTCTCGCAACCAGTTATCGATCAAGCGCGTTTCGATCTGCTCAACAACAGAGATTGGCTGATTTCCTTTTAATTGAATATCAAATTGCTGAAAAGTTTTCATATTGTTTTCCTAAAAACATGACAAAGTCATAAATCACACAGACTAACAACTTATGAAAAGGCCGTTATTTGAAACAGGCCTAGTTGTTCTCCGCTTAACGAAGTTGTACTGACTTAACGGGCGCATTTCTAAAAAAAGGGTCATATCGATATAATATTGAAGGCTCGATTTTCGTTAAAAATTTCTTTTGCGACTTTTTACGTTCCAAATTTATTTTGCTTTGGTGCAGATTGATAATGACCTTTTTTTGGGAATGGGCCCTGCTTAACTGCATCGTCTAATGTCAACAAGCCTAAACTTTTCGCGGGACGCTAATAATACAGCATAAATTGTCAAAAGGCGGGTTTAGCGATAGCGAGCCGTAGGCCAGCGAAGCGAAACCCACCTTACGTTGGTTCACCAAAACAACTGACAAGTTGAAGTATTTGTGATTTTGGAAATGCCTTATGTGATTCCAAAATCAACAAGACAGGTTTCAGGATGGAAACGGGGTGATTTTTGGAATGGGAAGGGTTTAATTATAGCGTTTCCCGATTGCATGAACCTTCGGTGTGCTACGCTAAGTACAAAAACAAATCAATCCTAAAAATCAATTAAAAGGCACAATAAAGAAGGGGTTTAATGTGTGTGAAACGCAGTAACTGTAGGGTGGGTAGAGCGGAGCGTAGCGAAGCGAAACCCACCTAAACCCTACGCTAAACCCACCGAGACTCGGAAATGGTGGGTTTAGCGTAGCTGGTCTTCGACTCCGCTACGCTCCTACCCACCCTACATCAAAAAAAATGTATTTAACTAATCGGGAAACGCTATAATTGCAATTCGATTTCTTCGGATTTTTTTGACAGGGTAGCGAAACGTAGTTCAGCGTGCTAATGACGGGCCGATAAACGAATAAGGCATGGTGGTACCTTGATTGATTAAATGTGGATTTTTTGAGATGTGCGTTGAGAAAAAAGTTCGCTATGGGATTATTAATCTATGAGAAAAATGCTGTTTTTTGGAGGGGTTAATTCGTTTTATCGGCCCGTCATTAGCTACGCTGAACTACGTTTCGTTGTACTTACGTCATTCTTTGTACTAATTGAATCTGTCGTGAGCATGTCCAGTCAGCGAAGCTAATCCCACAGCATTAATGGTCAAAAGGCGGGTTTTGCTATCGCTCTACCCACCTTACGCTCGCTGAATAACTAGATTATTGAGCAGTCGCCGAGTCTATAAACTTCCAATGGAATTTAGAATCACCATCAAATTCAACATCTTCCAATAGGTAACAGTAAGTGGTTCCTGATATGACACTATAATCTGTACGAGAATAGGTGGCTCCTGATGATAAGTCACCTCTCGACTTGTCAAAACTCAGTTGCATAATATCATTATAATTTGAAGAGTCATTGCTGCATTCCCCATTTTTCAGCGGGGTACCTCTCCAAACGAAATAACCAGCAGTGTCGAGTTCAGAAATGGTTTCCCAGTCTAAACGGATGCCATTTTGAATTGGGGTTGCTGTGAAGTTGGCGAGTTCTACCAAATTGGGAATGCACTCGTCTTTACCGGTATAAAGCGATTGGATTTCGCATTCGGATAGAGGACGGTTGTATATCCTAACTTCATCAAGGTCAGCTTCGCCATAGCTCAATTGACTCCAAGAAGTGCAATGTTGTGTAGCACCCATGTATAACCCTCTCCAGGGATATGAACCATTAGGTATAATTTCTTGCCTTGCAGTACCCTCGAGTTCTCCATCAACGTAAGTTTTTCCTGTGATACTGTCAGAACCAACATCCCACGTACCAACGAATAGATGCCAATTATCCTCATCCCATATACGCTCTGAACCAACACCACCTTGATGGTTATAATCTCTTTTTACTCCTAAACCACCGTTATATAAATAGAATGTATATGTATCAACAATCGGTACAATTGTCATTTGACAACCACGACCATCTGTATCGTTAGCAGATTTTGGCTTTGCCCAAGCAACTATAGAAAAAGAAGCTTTGTTTGGATTAAATTTCAAGGTATCATTCAATGGGACTTGTATGTAATCATCTATCCCATCAAGTGACACTGCATTTCCGATTACGCCATCTATATATTCAATACCACCATGTTCAGTTCCATCATTCCCATTGCCACTTGCATCATTGGCATTCCCATCAAACGGATAATAGGCAACTAACCCATCATTCAAGTCAGCCTTCGCCCCTGGAAACCAAGATAATCCCATTATCAAGGCCATCGAAAGTACGGCGCGTAATTCGCACCTAAGTTTTGCCATCATATTTTTCCTCTAATTAAAAAACATTGTCTGCCTAAACTAAGCCCGCATTTATAGTGAACTTGCGAACAAAAACAAAAGTTAATGCTTGCTCGAAAATGTTGGATTATGACTTAAAGATTAAAACCACCCTTAAATTCTTAAATCCCATTACAACTAACAAAAATTATAAAATAGGTTATACTGCATTATAAACTATTTGCAATTTGATTAATGGGTTTCAATTTGGAACGAACGATTTTACATGAAAATTTTAGGTTAATACAACTAATCTATATTATTTTTTAGGTTACTTTTAATTATCATTTTGTATAAGGATTCACAACAGTGACAGCACACACCGATGAACAATTTACTCAAGCTGAAAAGGATTGGGATTTAGAGCGTTTGTACAATGATTTGACTGCGGTTAAAGGAAAAAATTTGAC
>JAYQWI020000630.1:0-2486 GCA_035871815.2 Candidatus Parabeggiatoa communis | reverse complement strand
CTTGGCACATTGGAAAGGCGAAACGAATCTCGGGGTTTTGTTCGCGGGAGGTGTTTTGGGATGAAAGATTTAGTATTTAGTTATTTTTTGCCGTTACTAAAAACAGGAAAATAAACGCGCTTTGACGCTAAAGGATGCTTTTGATGCCTTAAAATTATTGCGTTCTTTTGCTGCTTTTGCGTCTTTTGCGTGATTTTTTCGTTTTTTTGAGAGCACAAGGGCACGTTAATCGGGATTAACAATGCCCTCTGATTAGAACATCAGCCTCCTGCCCAGATTATTCCGGCTTCCATTCTGGATAACGCCCAAATTCAATATCAGGGAACTTGTGGCTCGCTACTCCACTTTCGTCAATCACTTCAATACCAAATTGCTCGGCATCAGGGCCCCAAAGTGCTTTATGTTCAACAACACCACCGGCTGGGGGCGTTCCTAAATAGCCTCTCTTGTAAGTGTAAGTCAACTTATACACTTCATCCCCGTTTTCCAATTCACCAATAAAGCGCATTGTCTGACGAAAAAGTTCGTCATTTTGTTTTAGAATCACATTTCTAATCGGCAATTTTCCTCTCCTCACAATCGCAATCACATCAAACTGATTATCGCCTACATGCAGTTTGGCAGGGCTATAACCAGCCATGATCACCTGAGGTGCCTGTCGTGCCTTATTGTCATAACTGATAGAGGCTGCCGGTTTTGTCTCAGCCGGTTGTTCAGGAAAATTGCCTATCATCAGGTAAGGATAAGTATGGGAGCCATTACTATATTGATCTAGCGCAATAATATTATATTGTCCCGGTTTAGGGCCCCATGCGGTTGACAATGTGCCATCAATACTGCCAGCTTCATAACTGTAGGTGGCTTTATAGATTTCATCACCATTAGGGAGTACACCAGCTAGTGTCATTTCTAATCGCAAATGGCCTTCAGCCGTTGCTTTGACTGAAACGCTTTTTATCGGTTCGCGCCCTGGCCTCACTAAAGCCACAATATCAAATTGATTATCTTCCTGATCTAATTTAGTCGGGGTGACACCGGCCGCTATGATTTGCGGATCAATACGCGCTGTATTGTTATAGGGCCCGGAAATTTCTACCTGTTGTTGTGCGGTATCCGTTGCACCGTTGTCATCGGTAATCGTCAGGCTGATTGTGTGAAGCCCTTCTTCTAAATTGACAGTAGTGTCTTGGCCTGAAAGGTATTGAACATTATGTTGATCATCCTCAACCAGCCATTCATACTTGGTGATGTTGCCATCATTATCTTCAGAATCCTCTGCATTCATTTCCACTGTCAGCGGTAGGTTGCTAAACAGAACATGATGCGTGAAGGCCGCGACGGGTAGACAATTCACCTCAATAAATTGGCTAGTCTCCCCTGTCGCACCTCGCCTGTCTTTGACTCTTAGGAATACTTCGTAATTACCACAGTGTTCAAAGTGAATGCGAGCTTGTCCGTTTAGCTTCTTTTGAATTTCCGGACAGTTTTCGCTGTGTTCGCTTGGACAATTGAGCCGCCAGTAATACTCAACTGTTTTCCCTTCTGTGGCTTCTTGATTAGCTTGAAAATCAACGCTTAAGGGTGCATTACCAGACGACGGTTCTGCCGTAAACTCGGCTTTTGGTGGACAATTGACCGTCACTTCCTGAGTCGTTTTATCAGTTTCACCCTGATTATCCGTGACTGTCAACGTCATTTTGTAGTTGCCGCATTCCTCAAAGGTGAAGGTTGGTTTGGTGATTTTGGAGAATTGACGATCAGAGCTTTTCATTTGATAATCCGTTATCTCACCGTCATAATCCTTGGAAGCGCTTGCATCGAAAGTGACGTTAGCAGGGGGCTCTTTGCTTGATTTTGGCTCAGCACTTAATTGTGCAATAGGCGGACAATTTTTTATCCTGATCCATTTGCTCGCCGTATTGCTTTCTCCAGCGTCATCTGTCACTCTTAATTGGAGGGTATAAATACCGGAATACGGAAAAGCTTGGCCGTTCTCCTGAGAAAAAGGTTCGCAACCGTCCGTTTTTTTACCTTTGCAAACTAACCAATCATAGTGTTGGATTTCGCCATCAATATCGCTGGAAGTATTGCTGAGTTTCACGCTAGAAGCCTGAAAAACACCCTCTTTGATTTCTGTGGGACAAAGCGGTGGTTCAATGCTCACTTCAAAATCAGCCGTAGGCGGTGTATTCGGCACGAAAAAAGTTTTTGTACTGACATGGGTAGAGCCTTCATCGTCTGTTACTGTTAGCGTTATGCTGTGTTCGCCCCATTGGGTAAAACGCAAGGTTGGCTTCTTACCTGATGCCGTTTGCCCATCTGAGGTTGCCCAGTCATATTGAAGTGGGCCTTCATCCGGATCGTAGGAAGCACTGGCATTTAATTGAAGCTCCTTCTTGTTGCTTAGTAGCGGCTTTATGGTGAACTTAGCAATAGGCACTTGGTTTTCTGCTTTGATCGTTATTTCATCAGCGGTATCAGTCGCG
>JAYQWI020000629.1:0-3262 GCA_035871815.2 Candidatus Parabeggiatoa communis | reverse complement strand
CACTTGTCCCAAAATGTCTGCCGGTAGCACTGAAAATTCATAAGGACTGTCAGGATAATAGAGGTTTTTGAGAATGTCTTTGAGGATTTTGTCATCAATAACCAGCGTGGGCGTTAGGGTGTCCGGGTTATCGCGCTCTTTTTCAGCTTGGAAATGAAATAGGCCTGAATTGTAGCGTTCATCGGCTTCTTGAAAGCGTTGAAAGAGTCGGGTATAGATTTTGGGGCCGTTTTGTAAGGCGAGTAATCGCCCGTAGTCTTCGATACACCGATCTTCGCAAATCCGTAAAAAGATAATGCGATCAATGGTTTGTTGGACGGCGAAGTTAAGTTGGCGTGAGCTTAAAACGGGATTACGCAGTGCGATGTTACGGGCGAGCATGTCGCGCCAACGTTCAATTTCGGATAAAAAGGCGGAGTCAACTTCGGCGGTGCCTTTTTTGCTCGTTTGAGACTTGATGTATTTATCAAAGGCCCCTTTTAAAATCGCTTCGCGGGAGAAAATGCCGATAAGTTCATCCCAACGGGCTAGATATTCGGTGTAGGTTAAATACAAAATCCGTGCGTGTGCAGCGTTAGCGGTTTTTGCGGGTTTAATGCGGCAGTCGTAGACGGCGAATTCGGCAAAATTCGTCAAAATGCTCAGCGGCAATTTAGCACTCCAGCCATAACGGCGCACTTGAAATGCGGCTTCGGCATTGTTTTTGATCGGAATCGACGGTTTTTTGGCTTCTAAAAAGAATTTTCGTACACCGCCAATTCTAAAACTATAATCAGGGGCTTTGGTGGCACGGCCGATTTTAAGCGCGTCTTCATGGCCGACATCTTTATAGGCTTCGGCATAACCTTGCTCATTGGCAACATCCCAACCTAAGGCTATAAAAACAGGATCGGTAAATTCGCGGCGCGTTTGAGTTTCGGTGTAGGTGCTTTTTTGGTAGGTTTCAATGTGACTGGCAAAGAGGTCGACTAGGGGTTGGATGGTTTGAGCATTTTGGGTATTCATAGCACTTTAGAGAAAGCCGATTTTTTTAACGCAAAAGACGCAAGAGACGCAAATAGTTTAAATATTTTGCTTCTTTAACATCTTTAGCGTTTTTAGCATCTTTAGCGTTTATATTGATAGCACTCAAAACGAATGTTGACATCAATCTGATTTTTGACTTTGAATTTCCAAAAACTGTTTTGAATAGATTTCAGCAAATTCATCTGGTACTTTTGTGGCTTTACCCAAATATTCAGCAGCCAATAAACAAAATTTACCCGTTTGTGGTTGTTCAATAGCCATAATACTCGCAAATTCTATAGAATCTTTACCATTATTTAAGTAAGTCCAAGCAACTTCTCTTGCTAATAAAGGTGCAAACAAAGCTTGTCTTGGAGCCTCTAAGATATGACGAGTCAGTTGAACAAATTTATCCCATTCAGGTGGGGTTAATTCTTTTTCTTCTCCACCATTTTGCTTTTCTCTTGGCACTAATTTTCTCAGTTGATTCGCCAATTCATAAGCATCACGTCCCCCATAAAGTAATAGTAACAACGCTTCTGCGAGATCATCTCTATTATTAGGTTGCAAATAGGACATGAAAATTTGCAAACTGAGACGTGCTAAAGCATGTAGAAACAAGGCAACAAAATCTCCGAACAAAGCCGTATGCAAACCCTTTGCGGGATCAAGTTCTGGATGTGCTTTTCTTAATATCGCTATGGTTTTTCTACAGGCTTCAGCAGGTGACTCACACATCCAAAAAGCGGAACGTGAAAACGTAACCATCTCTTCCAATTTTGGAAATTTTTCAGGGATAGAAAAAAATATTTCCCAATTATCAAGTTCAGCAACACTACTGACTCCAATTTGCAAATAACCATCAGTGGCATTCGCTAATATGCCAAACTCACCTTCCTTTACAATGGAAATATCAAGCTCTGCTGCTGATATACGATGATCACGTTCTATGTCTTTTTTATCACTTAAAATCAACAGCCCGCGAGTTGCATGAACACGATCCATGAGTCCGCGCAACCAAAGCGTTCTGTTTATTGGTGATTCGTTTTTTCCGCTTTTACAATCAAATAAAAATGTCCGATATCCTAAAAATTCATCCGGCACCGAACCCAGAACGTCTATGTCAGTAATCAATTTGTTCTTGGTGGTGGAAATTTTCGGCAAAACATCAACTTCTAACTGAGGAAACCAACGTTTTGCCACAATATAACGTAATGCACTTGCCTTTTGCGCTCGATCTTTCATCATTTACTTGAGTCCTCTGAAAATAAGGGAATCACATTCTTCAATTTGCTCTTCTGACAGAGGCACTGTCTCACGCTGTCGAAGTGTTGCTGCAGAAATAATTGATTCAATATAATCTTGGTCACATTGTAGTGCTTTACGCGCTTCATCATCAATACTGAGTTCAGGTATCTTTTCGCCTGACACCAATGAATAGGCTATGTCGAGTGCCTCACGATTTGCCTTTGTATCAATGATTTTAAATTCATAAAAACCGCTTCCAACATTGATAAATCGACCAATTCGTAAGTATACCAGATTTTTGTATTGATGTTGAAATTCGGTGGTTGCTTTTCCTAAGCGAAGTTGTGTTTTTAGCGTATAAAGCACTGATCCTGGTGATCGAATGGCGTATTTTTGGGGAAGAAGTTGTCCTTGTCGTATGGCAGCTACGATTGCCATTGCTTTTTCATAAATATCTCTTTTAGTTGGGATCAGAACCTTGGATGGCGTAGGCGTAAACATAAAATAGTTAAGTCCAGCATGTGCCGTCTTAATGCTGGGTGGTTTAACTATGCCATCTTGTGCTAGACGTTTAAGAAGAGAGATTTGTTCAGTTTTAAGCTCAATTTTACCCAACTTTGCGTTCTTCTCAATCAGAGAAAGAGGCCATCCTTGATATTTTTGAAGTCCTTGTAAAATAGCGGCCACGGACTTAGCACCAGTAGCAGACACATGATCTGCAAATATATCTGCATTTTCAGCAAAATAGCTCGGATTAATAATAATATCACGACCACGACATCGACGTTTAATCAGAAAATGCCCGGTTTGAGCTATCGAAATGTTTCTCCTAAAAAGTTTAGGTTCTGCACCTAAGTCATTTTGGAGTTTATCAATCTTTTCAGGTGCTTTTGCTAGGCGAGCGACTATAGTCAGCGCGAGTTTTTCAGTTTCATTCAGGCTTAATTCTGTATTCTTCTACTCTTCTAAACCATTATCGTGATCGACATAGTAGGGTACAGTTGGGAGT
>JAYQWI020000628.1:0-2843 GCA_035871815.2 Candidatus Parabeggiatoa communis | reverse complement strand
GCATGAACATTGAGCATCAATATTTAGAATTGATGCAAAAATATCGCCCTTATGAAGGCATTTGTCTAGCCGATACGTTTGAATTAGCAGAAGATAAGCAGCAAGAACTCTTTGTGCCCGAAAATACCCAACGGGTTAAACGGCAACAACAAACCGATTTCTTTGTGATTATTGGCAATCCGCCCTATAACGCTTGGCAAGTCAATGAAAATGATAATAATAAGAACCAGAACTATACCACTGTAGATAATTGGGTACGAGAAACTTATGCCAAGGATTCAAAAGCGACTTTGAAAAATGCGTTATCTGATCCCTACGTGAAAGCCATTCGCTGGGCTACGAATAAAATTGGAAAGGAAGGCATTGTGGCATTCGTCACGAATAACAGCTTTTTAGACAGCATTGCTTTTGATGGCATGAGAAAACACCTAGCCCAAGATTTTTCTCAGATTTACATTTTGGATTTAGGGGGCAATATCCGAAAAAATCCCGGAAAAACGGCTAATGTTTTTGATATTAAGGTGGGCGTGAGTATTAATCTATTGATAAAAAGTCAGCGGCAAGACAAAGCAATCTATTACGCCAGTCTTGATGAGACTTTAAATAAAACGGAAAAATTGTTAGCTTTAAAAGAAACCGTCAATTGGCAAAAAATTATGCCAAATGAAAATAATGTCTGGCTAACAGAAGGATTGCATCAAGAATTTGACGAATATATCCCATTAGGCACCAAAGCCGCTAAAGCTGAAAAGGGCATGACAGACGGGGTGATTTTTAAGACTTATAGCAACGGCGTGAAAACTAACCGTGATGCTTGGGCTTATAATTTTAATCCGCAAGTACTAGAACAAAATATGCAACGTACCATTGCCTTTTATAATCAACAAGTTGAACAATGGCTCAATAACAAAGATAAAACAATTGAGGTTGATGATTTTGTGCTCTATGATGAGAGTCAAATCAGTTGGAGTTCTACCTTAAAAAACCATTTGAAAAGTGGAAAAACAACTCAATTCAGTCATAAATTTTTGAGACAAAGTTTATATCGTCCTTTTTGCAAAAGCCACCTTTATTTTGAAGCCGTATTTATAGATCGTCAAGGACAATTTCCAAAAATTTTTCCTTTGAAAGAAACAGAAGTGGAAAATAAGGTTATTTGTGTCGTCAATGAGGCTCAAATTCCATTTTCAGTACAGATAGCCGCTCATATACCTTGTTTACATTATGGAGGGCGACAAACCCAATGCTTCCCCTTTTACACCTACTGTGAAGACGGTACCAATCGCACAGAAAACATCACCGATTGGGCCTTAAACCACTGGCAACAACACTATCAAGATAAAGCCATTACCAAATGGACTCTTTTCTACTACGTTTACGCCCTATTACATCATCCAGATTACAGAGAAAAATACGCCCAAAATCTAAAAAGAGCATTGCCACGCTTACCCCTCGCTCCCCAATTCTGGGATTTTGCCCATGCCGGCGAACAACTGGCTGACTTACATCTTAATTACGAACAAGCAAAACCCTATCCATTGGAAGAGATCGAAAATCCAAAATACCCCTTTAGCCTAGAAGTTGACAAAATGCGTCTGTCCAAAGACAAAACTCAACTGATGTACAACAAGTTTTTGACTTTAAAAGGAATTCCCCAAAAAGCCTTTGATTACAAACTAGGCAACCGCTCCGCGCTTGACTGGATTATCGATCAATATCGCATCAAAATCGACAAACGCAATGGCATTGTTAATAATCCTAATCGCAAAGAAGAGGAATATTACATCATTGATCTGATTAAAAAAATCATCACTGTGAGCCTAGAAACCCAGCGTATTGTGGAAGAGTTAAATGGATTAACTGTAGTGATCTGATTAATGTTGATCTGATTTAGATTAGAGTAGGGGAATGGTGGGCAACAAAAACACGTTACCCACCCTACAAGAAAGACTGGAATAATTTATGTACGCCTTTTGGGCGTTCAGGCACATCCATGATATCTGACAAAATTGAATTAGTATCTCTACCCAAAGTATGTTGAGTATTTTGTATCGCCGTAAACTCTTTTAATATCACGATATGTTCTGGCGCGACATCAGTCAAAATCAAAGGAGAATGGGTTGTCATAATAAATTGACAATTAGGGAAAATTTGCATCAAGTGAGGTACAACTGCTCTTTGCCAACTTGGATGTAGATGTAAATCAATTTCATCAATTAATACCAATTTATATGATATTATATTTTTGAAAATGACAAACTCATATCAGCCAATTTAAAAAGAATAACTAACCAGCATGGCAACCCTCACCCCACAACATAAAATCATTAAACAGTATTATCGCGAATTAGAACAATTTGAACGGGCGAACCAAACCCATGAAGGTACAGTTAAGCAAGCTTTTCAGCATGTTTTGGAAGCCTATGCTAAACCTTATCATTGGATTTTGATTCAAGAGCAGACTTTAACATCAATTCGAGTGGATGGCACTTTGCTTGATGAGTCGAATATTCCACGCGGTTATTGGGAAGCCAAGGATAGTCACGATGATTTAGAAAAAGAAGTGCAATTTAAATTGTACGAAAAGGGCTATCCACAAGATAATATTGTATTTCAATCGCCGCACCAAGCCATTTTAATTCAAAATGGCGCAGAAGTATTGAATGTCTCTTTAACCGAACCCCAAAATTTGATCAAGGTTTTAGAACAATTTTTCAATTTTAAACGCCCAATATGAACAGTGGGATAAAGCGGCCGCAGAGTTTAAGTAACGGGTACCCGAATTGGGTAAGCGGTTATTACACATCATTCGTGCCGCTTTGGAGAAGGATAAGCCCTTTAAA
>JAYQWI020000627.1:0-2913 GCA_035871815.2 Candidatus Parabeggiatoa communis | reverse complement strand
TCAATTAAATCCTCAATGGGTTTATCGCCCAACAACGATAACGTTTCCTCCAAAGCCTGATCGATATCCGAATCATTGGGTTGTTCTGGAAACTCGACACCTAATAACTTCACAACCGCCAACATGGTTTCCACCACTTTTAAGAGTTGGTTTTGTGCGGTGTAGGCTTGCATCTGAATTTCATAGACTTTGACTTGATCTAAGACGGTTTTAGCCTGACATAACACCACTTTAACCAATCGCTCGCTTTCCTCAAATTCCGTACAAAAATAGGCTGCTTCGGCGGCTTCCTCGTAGAGGGCTTTGGTTAGATCATACTGGGTTTGCCAGCTTTCTGGTTTTAACAGTCCCAAGCCCGTTTTAAGATATTGGAAAGCCGCTTGATAGGCGGCTGAGGCTTTCGCTTTTTTCCCAGCGGACAGATTTAATTCAGCTAATCTGTGTTTTTCATCTCGTTCCTCAATTAATTCACGCCCGGCATTCAGTTGATTCACCACTTCAAACAGATGATCTTCCAATTCTGCTTCGGGTATGTTGGCTAATAAACGACCAATTTGTAAGTGAATGCTTTGCTTGTCGATGTCGGCTATTAAGGAATAAGCCGCTTGTTGTACCCTATCGTGTTGAAACTTAAAACGTGCCTTTTCTGCCGTTTTATCAACCATCCCGACTAATTTATACTGATCATCTAACGGATTGAGCAAGCCGTTTTCTATCGCTTTCCACAGAGACTGCAAGGTGTTTTGTGGGGAGTGTTGATAGATAATGGATAAGGTATTTAAATCAAAAGTATTGCCAATACAGGCGGCTAATTTTAAAGCGGAAAGGGTGTCGGTAGGTAACTGGCTGATTTTGTCCGCCATTAATTCAACGACATTATCCGTCATCTCAAGGGCGGCAATTTGGCTCTCCTCCCATTGCCACTCAAGCGTTTGAACATCAAAGACTAATAAGGCTTTTTGAAGAAATAAAGACTTCAAAAATTCGACCGTAAAAAAGGCATTACCGTGCGTTTTGTCATAGACTAAGTCAGTTAAATCCTGCCCTCTTTCAGGCTGACAAGACAGGGTTTCTGAGATTAAGGTATTGACATCAGCGTTAGACAGATTGGATAACTGAATCGTATTCAAGGTGACTTGGGCTTGTTTCAACGTTTCCAGCGTCATCATAAACGGATGAGCTCCACTGACTTCATTGTCTCGATAAGCCCCAATGATTAATAAAGATTGATTTTCTTTATTGATCATTAAGGTTTCAAGCAAGCTCAAAGAGGCCGAATCTGCCCATTGCCAATCATCTATAAACAACACCAGTGGATGAGTCGGTTGGCTAATAGCCTGAATAAACTGTTGAAAAAGTCGATTAAAACGGTTTTGGGCCTCTGTCGGGCCCACTTGGGTGATGGCCTGTTGAGAGCCGATGATCAATTCTAAAGCAGGAATCACGTCGATTAAAACTTGGCCGTTGTCACCCACAGCCGTTAGAATGGTTTGCCGCCACTCATTTAATTGTGGCGTACTTTCCGTCAGTAAATAATGACAAAATTCATCCAAGGCCTTTGATATCGCCGAATAAGGCACATTGCGTTGATATTGATCAAATTTACCGGCAGCAAAATAACCGTGTTTCTCAGTGATGGGTTTATGCACTTCATGTACTAAAGCCGATTTGCCCACCCCCGAATAACCGGCGACTAACATCAATTCGATTGCCGAGGTTTCACTCACCTTTAATTCGTTTTTGAATTGGGGTGTTGGATTGGCGACACGCTCAAAGGCTTGTAACAAAGTTTCAATTTCCGCCTCACGGCCGTAAAGTTTTTGTGGAATTTGGAAACGGCCAGAAACATCATGTTGTGCCAAGTCAAAAATGAAACCGCCCAAGTTGCCCAAACCTTCAAAGTTTGAAAGACACTTCTCCAAATCCCTTTTTAAACCAAAGGCGGATTGATAACGATCTTCCACATTTTTCGCCATCAATTTCATCACTATTCGTGACAAAATGGGCGGCACATCAGCATTGATTTCACAGGGATGAACGGGGATTTTCGCAATGTGGCAATGCACTAATTCGAGTGCATCAAGCGATTCAAACGGCAATTTTTGGGTCAACAGTTCATAAAACGTGACCCCTAATGAATATAAATCGCTGCGATAATCCACGGCCCGATTCATGCGGCCAGTTTGCTCTGGGGAAATATAAACCAGTGTGCCTTCTAATTGCGTGGGGTTTTTGAAAGTCAACGTCTCACGCGGTAAACGACTTGAAATTCCAAAATCAATGATTTTGACTTGATTATTATCAGCATTGAAGACAATATTTGCCGGGTTAATATCTTTGTGAATGATATTATGAGCGTGAATCTGGCCCAAACTATCCGCTATTTGGCGGGCCAGCGGCAGAAATCTCAAAAGCCCCCCAACCCCTTTTTCAAAGGCCGGCGAGCTACCCATCAATGCTTTAAGAGACTCACCTCCAAAATCCTCCAGCACCATCACAAGGGTATTATCCAATTTTTCAAGGGCATACGCTTGAACGACACCGGATAGCTTTAAATCATGCGTGATTTCAAATTCTTGCCGATAGCGACTTAATTCCTCAGGGCTAGGATAATCTTCTTTAAGCACTTTAAGAATGACGGTTTGATTATCCTCGTTTCTGATACCCCGATAGACTAACGAATTGGCACTTTCGTAAATTTGTTCGATAACTTGATAGTTGGGCAGTATAAACATCTGACTGAACGATCTTTGAAATGAAAAAGGTGTATTTTAAAGGGAAAAGGGTGTAGAGGCAATCTAAAGGGTTGCACAATCCCCAATCCCTTCAGCTTGCTTTTTTGAATAATATAACATAAAGGATGTCAAGATTTGATGATTAAATAGATTTAAAAATTCTGATTTCTATAATTTT
>JAYQWI020000626.1:0-2727 GCA_035871815.2 Candidatus Parabeggiatoa communis | reverse complement strand
TTAACAAAAGGATGTTGAGCCAATGCCGCTTCAATTTCACCCAATTCAATCCGAAAACCACGAATTTTGACTTGGTTATCTATGCGTCCTAAGTATTCAATATTGCCATCTGGGAGATAACGGGCTAAGTCGCCGGTTTTGTAGAGGCGTGAATTGGGATCGTCACTGAAGGGATTTTTAAGGAATTTTTCAGCCGTCAAATCAGGGCGGTTGAGGTAACCACGGGCTAGTCCAGCACCACCGATGTGTAATTCGCCCTGTACACCAATGGGAACCAGTTTTCGATGATGATCTAGAATGTAGATTTGGGTGTTTGCTATGGGACGGCCGATGGGAATTACCGTACAATTGTGAGGTAATGAGTCTTTTGCCACCGGGTAGGTGAGTACGCCTATAGTGGTTTCCGTCGGGCCATAATGATTGAGGATAGCACATTGGGCTGATTGGGCCACAAGCGTTTCCACCCAGTCTAAGTGAGAAGCTTCACCGCCCAGAATAAGTAGTTTACGAGGTAAGATAGCCACTGAATTTGACGCAGTTTGCAAGGCAATCAGATGAGAAGGCACCATTTTGAGATAGTCAATGGCGTAACGATTCAAGTAATCGCTCAGGTTTGCGAACTGGGAAACGTTTTCCAGAGTAAGTATATGAAGACATCCAGTTGTACATAAAGCCCCAAAGAGCATGGTATTACTCAAATCTGCTGCGATTGTGGAGACTAAGGCAAAATGACCGCCAATCTCGAAGTGTTCAAGGATATGAATAAGATAATTAATCAGCGATTTTTGCTCAATAGCAACGCCCTTGGGTTGTCCAGTTGAACCTGACGTATAAATCACATAAGCCAAGTTTTTAGAAGCAACCCCACTTTTGAGATTTTCAGAACTCAACTGTGACAGCTTTTCTGCCTCAACATCTAAACAAACTATCTGCGCTTGGGTTTCTGGCAGTTTCTCTTTCAGACTTGATTGAGTCAACAACACCAGCACCTGTGCATCTTCCAACATAAACGCCAAACGTGCGGTTGGATAAGTCGGATCAAGTGGCAAGTATGCGCCTCCGGCCTTGAGAATGCCTAATAGTCCAATCACCATTTCAATTGAACGCTCAACGCAAATTCCCACCAATACTTCCGGTTTGACCCCCAAGGTTTGCAGATAATGGGCGAGTTGATTGGCGTGGCTATTTAATTCTCTATAAGTCAGTTGTTGATCTTCAAATACCACTGCAATAGCATCTGGCGTTTTTTCTACTTGAGCCTCAAATAATTGATGGATACATTGGTCTTGAGGATAATCGGTGGCCGTGTCATTCCATTCTACTAGGATTTTCTTTAACTCCGCATTCGGCATGATTTGCAAGGCCCGAACCGGCACCGAGGGTTGACGGAGAATTTCGCCTAACAAAAATTCAAAACGCGCCTTGATACGTTCAATTTCATCTTTGTCAAACGCTCCAAGGTTATAGTCAAAATAAATATTGACATCATCCTGTTGATGAAATTCTTCGATAAAGATAGCCAGCGCATTCTGGACAAAACCATTGGTGAAATAGACTGCTGATCTAATGGGATTGCCATTAAAATGGGTATCATAATCATGTTTGGCATAAGACAGCGTAATATCGAAAAATTGTTGACGGTTGTGCAGTCCAACTTGCCGGTTGATTTCACCGAGAGGAAAACGTTGATGTCGATAGTCTCTTTGTAATTCTTTGCGAATCTTTTCCATCAGTTCGACAAAGCTCAAATCCGTTCCAAAACGAAACCAAGCGGGACTGATACTCGTAAACATGCCAACCGTCTTTTTAAAAGCGGCGGTATTCCGATTGAGTG
Source organism: Candidatus Parabeggiatoa communis (assembly GCA_035871815.2). Lineage (GTDB taxonomy): Bacteria > Pseudomonadota > Gammaproteobacteria > Beggiatoales > Beggiatoaceae > Parabeggiatoa > Parabeggiatoa communis. The sequence continues at coordinate 893 of JAYQWI020000626.1, read as the reverse complement.
TGAGTAATCCGATGACCAAAACTTCTCGATGACACGTCCGCAAAAAATAACAATAGAGTGCGCCTAAGATGACATGAAACATAGGGACTTTATTTTTGGAAACAAAATCAATAAGCTGATTGTAAAAAAATCGTTGGAGGCACAAAGTTGAGCGTTGGCTTGGAATGGTTTGACCCGCAAATTTTGCAGCATAGCGGCGCACCATGAGTGGTTCAGGCAATTCGCGGTATTTGTCTTGCCAGTAGCGTTTGGCTTTGACAAATTTTTCTGAGTCAAGGTAAGCTTGATCGTTTTGAATAAAATCTGGGTAACAGTAATATTGTCCACCCGCTTGCCCGGTTATTAGAGCGTTATATTCTGCGGCAACACGTTGGACAATCAGGGAAATACCCCACCCATCTACTATGATATGATGGTACTTCATAAGCCAGTAATAACATAGTTCCGATGCTTTGCATAATGCAAAATGAAACAATAACCCATCATAAAGTTGGAAAGGCTTGACAAATTCTTGTTTCATCCATTTGAGGGCAGATTCGTGTGCATTTTGCTGCGCTGCAAAATCTTGAAAGTCCAGATTGAGGTGGACATTTTCGGCAAAGGTTTGCGTAGGCAAACTTTCTCCCTCGTGAAGCATGATGCGGAGGGCATCGTTTTCTTCAATGACTTGATTGAGGGCCTTTTCAAAAAGAGTCGGATTAATAGGCCCCTCTATCCGCCCGTAGCCACCAATATTGTACAGGGGTACATCAGGGTGCAGGATTTGGTCGAACCAAATATCAAGTTGAGGAGATGAGAGGGGGTAATGCTTAAGGGTTTGGTTTGAAGTCATGTTAAAAGGCCGTTTTGATAAAATACTAATCAGTACAAGGGATTAGGAAATGAACGAATAA
>JAYQWI020000625.1:0-5059 GCA_035871815.2 Candidatus Parabeggiatoa communis | reverse complement strand
GGCAGAGGCACAATTAGATTGGAATAATCCGGCAATTGTTTTGGAACGCAAAATACGCGCTTTTAATCCTTGGCCGGTTGCTCAAGCGGATTTATTCAATCAAACCCTACGCTTATGGGCCGCTCAAACTTTGCCCTCGCCCCCAACAACAGGGCCGATAGGCTGTGTGATACGTTGTCAGCGTGATGGCATTGATGTTGTCACGGCCGATGGCATTTTGCGTTTATTGAAGGTTCAAAGAGCCGGCGGAAAACCCCTTTCGGTTGGCGAGTTTCTTAATGCTCATCCCGAATTGATTTTTGAACAAAGGTAGGCATGCAATGTGGGTGATGAAAATGATAGAACGCTGATTTGACTGATGATCATGATTAACACTGATTTTAAATCAAGAGCAAGTTACCGAACAAATAAATCACCCTGATTTGTAGCCCTGCTTATTTCTCACAACTCCAAAAAAGTGCCATTTGCCAAAGGAAATAATCATGGACGCTCGCAGCGTGGCTACCCAAATATTAACCGATGTAATAGGACATAAACGTTCCTTATCAGATTGTCTGGATATTCAACTCGACAGTTTAAATGATGGGCGTGATCGTGCTTTAGCACAAGCCTTGTGTTATGGTGTGTTACGTTGGTTACCGCGTTTGCAGACACTGTTGCGATGTTTGCTTCGTAAACCGCTTAACGCGCAAGATTGTGATATTCAAGTCTTACTCCTTATCGGTTTGTATCAACACCTGTATTTACGCATTCCGCCCCATGCCGCAACAGCGGCAACTGTAGAAGTCACGCGCCGACTAAAAAAACCTTGGGCAACCCCTTTAGTCAATGCCATATTACGCAATTTTCAACGCCAACGGAATGTGTTATTGAACCAAGTCGATAAGCAGATTAACGCCAAACTGGCCCATCCCCCTTGGTTATTGGAACGGTTACAAGCTGATTGGCCCGCGTTCTGGGAAACAATAGTAGAAGCCAATAACACACATCCGCCTTTAACTTTACGGGTTAATACGCGCTGTTTGTCGCGTGATGCTTATCTTGAGATTCTGCAAGAAGCTCAGATTGCAGCAACCCCGACAGCTTATACAGAGGTTGGACTGATTTTAGTCGCACAGGATGAAATCATCAATCCAACCCTAGCCAATTCCTCCCAACAAGGGGAGCTAACAGAAGACGGGAAGCTTGCAAAAAAATTATTGGAGACGAATACGCCTCCCTTTAATCGAGAAAAAAAGAACAGTATTTTTAATCTACCCGGATTTACCCAAGGTTGGATTTCAGTACAAGATGGTGCCGCACAATTAGCCGCATCATTATTAGATGTACCAGCAGGCGCACGAGTCTTAGATGCCTGTGCAGCCCCAGGCGGGAAAACAGCACACCTATTAGAACATTATGAAATAGATACATTACTCGCTTTAGACAATAAACCTGAACGTGTGCAAAAATTGGCAAATACTTTGCAGCGTTTACATTTATCAGCTCAAGTGCGCTGTGCTGACGTGAGTCAGCCCGACACTTGGTGGGATGGTCAAGCTTTTGACCGGATTTTACTTGATGTGCCCTGCTCAGGTAGCGGTATTATTCGCCGTCATCCCGATATCAAATATTTACGCAAACCAAGTGATATCAAAACGCTGGCGGCGCAGCAGAAGCGTTTACTTGAGACATTGTGGCCCCTACTCAAACCGGGAGGTCAATTACTTTATGTGACTTGCTCCGTTTTTGCAGAAGAAAATCACTTACAAATAAAAAAGTTTTTAGCCGACAACAAAGACGCACAAGAAGAAATATTGGCAGTAAACTGGGGTCACGCACTGCCCAATGGACGGCAAATCTTACCCGGTGAGGATAACCTTGATGGTTTTTATTATGCGTGCCTTTCTAAAAAAAATTAACTGGCGTGTACTAACAGGAATGGGTTTGTTATGCTTATCTCAAGTGATTTATGCTGAATTTTCAATACATTATGCCAAAACACGCTTAATTGATGACGTGTATGTATTGGATGCACAAATAAGTTATGATTTAACAGAGGTGACTCGTGATGCCCTACAAAATGGGATATCATTGACTTTAGTTCTCACGATGGTGATTGAGCGTGATCGTTGGTATTTATGGAACGAAGAAATGGCAACACTTAAACAACGTTATCAAGTCAAATATTACACGCTCAGTGATCAATACGTTGTTGAATACCTGAACACCGGCATAGAAGAAACATTTGGTAGTTTGAATGCCGCTTTAACTCGCCTTGGGCAACTGGAAAGTTTTCCCTTGTTGGATCAACACTTAACCAAACCTGATAAGCGTTACTGGGTTTATTTACAAACCCATTTAGATATTGAATCCTTACCTGTTCCCTTGCGTCCGATAGCTTATCTTTCTTCACAATGGCGTTTAAGTAGCAATTGGTATTTATGTCCTTTAGAACCGTAACACTGAAAAGAGTGCTCAATATCAGCATAACAGCCGGCCTATTTGTAGGCCTGTTAGCATCGTTATTGATGATTGTTGATGCACTCAATTCAGAACGCTTTGAGCATCTGTACTCAAGCCTATTAATTATCAATGGCATGGCACTATTAGCCTTATTGGCATTAATAGCGCTGAATTTACATCGCCTGCTCCATCAAGTCCACAAAAAGCGTATAGGCGCAAGGCTAACAGTCCGTTTAGTCAGTTTATTAGTGATATTATCTAGCGTACCTGTTATTGTTGTCTATTATTTTTCTTTAGAATTTTTACATCAACGCTTGGATAATTTGTTTGAGGCCAATATTGAGCAAGCACTGACTAATGCGCTTGATTTAAGTCGTGCGGCGCTCAATACACATTTGCGTGAAGCCTTGACAAAAGTTGAAACCGTTGCACAAGACATCGCTTGGGAAAGCGATGAACTGATAGCCTCACAATTGGACGAATTACGTCATCGCTGCGAGGCTTCTGAATTAACATTATTGACACCAAGTGGAGTTCTCATTGCTTATGACAGTCTTGATATAGAACAGTTATTACCTAATAAACCCGATAAAAATGCGCTATTACACCTCGAAAAATATAATCATTACATTAAACTAGAACAGAAAACCGAGCAAAATTTACACATTCGGGTGGTGCTTAAACTCACAGACACTAAACAGACACGTTTGCTACAGGCCTGGTTTCCCGTACCTGAACGTCTTCGAACATTAGCCGAAAGTGTAGAGATTGCTTTAGTCAACTATAAGAAAAAAGCGTATTTGCGCCAACCCCTGAAATTAAGTTTCACCCTCGTTTTATCATTAGTATTACTGCTAACGCTTTTCAGCGCGGTATGGATAGCCTTTTTTGCCGCCCGTCGTTTTGTTGCCCCACTAGATCATTTAGCAGAAGGCACGATGGCTGTCGCTCACGGTAATTATGAGAAAAAATTACCCGTTAAACACCTAGATGAACTCGGTTTTTTAGTGCAATCTTTTAATGAAATGACTCACAATATTGCACTAGCACGCGATGAAGTCAAAGAAAGTCAAAAAATGGCTGATAAGCAACGTGCTTACCTAGAAGCCGTACTCGAACGCTTATCTTCAGGTGTCATTTCGCTAGATTATAAACAACGCTTACGCACGGCTAATCCCGCAGCCGATCAGATTCTCGGTTTGCCTTTAAGCGATTTATTAGGGCAAAGCTTAACACAACTGCAAAACAATTATTCCACGTTACAACCTTTCTGCCGTTCAATCCATTCTTATTTACTCAAGCAGGTTCAAGATTGGCGCGAAGAAATAACCTTATTTGGTGCTAATGGGCGTAAAATACTGATCTGTCGAGGAACACAATTACAACGATCACCGGTACAAGGGCAATCTGAAGGCTATGTCATCGTATTTGACGATGTGACCACTTTGATTCAGGCCCAGCGAGATGCCGCTTGGAGTGAAGTAGCCCGTCGCTTAGCGCACGAAATAAAAAATCCGCTCACACCGATTCAACTGTCCACAGAACGTTTACGGCAGAAATGTTTGCATAAATTACCGGAGAAAGAAGCAGAGACTTTAGATCGCATGACGCATACCATTATTCAACAAGTCGATGCGATCAAAAGCATGGTTAATGTCTTTTCAGACTACGCCAAAATTCCCGCTATACACAAAGAACAGTTAAATATCAATCAGCTCATCAAAGAAGTCTTAGACTTATACCATCATATACCCATTCCGCTTCACACCGATTTGGATAATAAGATTCCAAATATTGAAGCTGATCGTGGACGTTTACGGCAAGTATTACACAATATCATCAAAAATGCCCTAGAGGCTAAATCGACAGAGAATGCGATTACAGTAACTTCCCGCTACTTGATCGAATCGTGTTTTGACTGTGTAGAATTACGTTTTTCTGATAAAGGGCCAGGTATTCCAGAACCTCTGCTTGAAAAGATTTTTGAACCTTATGTGACAACCAAAACGAAAGGCACAGGATTAGGCTTAGCCATAGTCAAAAAAATTATTGATGAACATCATGGCGCCGTATGGATAGAACAAAATCAAGGCACCCATGTTGTTATTCGTCTACCTGCCAAAAGCAGTAATGGTTGTCATTAAATGCCCTGTTATTTCAAAAGGGCTGGGGGATTGCCCAGACAAAAGCGTCGGTAGGGGCAATCCCTTGTGGTTGCCCCAGTTTATAGGCAAAAAGCAATATAATATGATTAACTCTTTGAAAATTAAAAATTTTACAGAATTTGAACAAGCGCATTTTGACTTTTCTGACGGACTTAACGTCATCATTGGAGACAATTCCACTGGTAAAACTCATCTGTTAAAACTGTTTTACGCTATAGCGTCTGTTTGGCATGAAGCAAAGGCAGAACAAAAAGAGATACCCGGATACATTTCTTCTGGTGGCAGTGACAGTTGGTGGCAACGTCGCCTTGCCGAAAAATTGGTCAAGGTATTTAAACCTGATAAATTAGGCCATTTACATCGTTTTGGACAAGGAACAGAAACCGAAATAGAAGCCACCCTATCAAGTGCCAGCGAAAGCGAAGCTTATGGCTGTACTCTAAAATTTC
>JAYQWI020000624.1:0-2509 GCA_035871815.2 Candidatus Parabeggiatoa communis | reverse complement strand
CCTATCTGTCTTTAAAGGAAAGAGAGTGGATTCTCTTACAACCAAAGTATGGCAAAACACGCTTGATTTATGGGCCTTATTTAGAAAAGGAGAAGAAATCTAAGAAGAATAAATCTGATGATAATAAATCCAATAAGAAAGGTGAAGGCGAGACGCTGATAGAAAAACTCAAGAAGGCAATCACACAGCGTGCACTGAGTTCCAAATGTGGGGGGTGGGAAATAGACGCTTTAGAAGATAATGCGTTTTGTTTTGAGTTTACAAAAGGATTAAATCTGTGTCGTGCGGATAGCACGCATACCGATACCTTGATCATTAAAAACAGCAATACGGGGCTGCAATATCAAGAAAATTGGCTACATGATGATAACGGCTTGAAAGCGTGGCCGCTAGATCGTTTCCCGGTTTCTGATGGCGCGGTTTACCAGGTTGCGATAAGGGGCAAGATTAGAAAGCTGAGTTTCCATAAAGTGCCTAGGCCTCTGTCAGGTAGCTACGAGACGGAATGGATGCTTGATAATCAATGCTATCGACAGGTGGATATACGTTGGCCTGAAAGGGATCCTAATCACTAACGATGCGCTTTCTTTGACGAGAACCAACAATAGCTGAAAGCGAAAGTTTAAAAGTTACTGTATTGTCTATAAATTAAATATATTTTTGTTATTCTGTACAAATCTTTGATATTCTACGGGTGTAATTAAAAGTGATAGTTGTAGGGTGGGTAAAGCGGAGCGAGCCGTAGGCCAGCGAAGCTAAACTGGTGTACAAACAACAAGCTATTACCATACACGGCAAATAAGTAGGGACACATAAATCTTTTAACATTTTCTATATATAAGAATTTTGTTAAAAGTTCGTCGCCTCTAGGGCAAACTGATTCGTTTGCCCGAACCAAGATAATACCTATAATAGACAGTACACTACAACCAAATCACCTCAATCCTCTTTCCGCCTGCTGAATACGCTTTCTGTTTCCCAACCGCCTCCCAATCGGTGACTTCTTTTCGACTGAAAATCACTAACCAGCCTTGATCTAAACTCAGTCGATTTAAATAATCAACCAGTTGCTCTTTGCCTTCACTTAAGGCCTCTTTGCGATTCAATTTTAACTCAAAAGCAAACTGCTCATCGGCAAATTCAATATATAAATCTAATCGCCCTAAACCGGCCGCGTATTCCCGACTGATGCGCCCTCCGCCATTGACAATCCGTTGTAACCAGGCCATGAATAATAAATGATGGGCCGCTTCAGTGTAAGTTTTGCGTTTTGTCACCAATTCATGGTGTTGCTTATAAAATTTGATATAAGCGGCCAAAACTTTATCAATATCCAATCGACCATCGGCTTTCACATACCATTTGGGATTGATACCCAGCATGTCTTGCTGGTAAGCCGTTAATTCCCTTGGGATAATTTCGCGGTAGATGGGATTCGCAATTTCTAGCCCGCGTTCACCAGAACGCACTAAGCCTAAGTCAATTAAATATTGTTTATCTTCATTCAAATTGTACTCTGTTTCTGTTTCGCTGGCCTGTTCACCCACTAAAATCGATTCAATAATCCGCGCCACACGCGGTTCGGTCAATTTATCCGCTAATTGATCTAAATGCACATCACGTCGAACTATCAAAATTTCGGCAGCAGTATCAATATCGGCTTTGTGAACCGTTTGTTTCCAATCAATGGCCTGTTCGTCAAAACACAATTCCCGCCCTAAAGCATTCACTAACCAAGGTTGTCCACGAGTTAAGTCAAAAATCCGTTGCAAGGCGTGGTGCGTGAATTTTTGACCGCTTACTTCAGTATGCTGGGCGTATAATGCTTTGACTTGTTCGAGTGTAAAATCATTTAAACGAATGGATTTGTCTTTAATATTGAAGGCGGAACCGCCGATGATATAACGCTTTGACGCATCTGAGTAAATTCGATAATCGCGAATATCACGTAAACCGATTAAACACAGTGCATGAGGAAAGGCGCGAGGGCGTTGAGTATAACCACTACGTAATTGACGTAGCACTGAAATCAAGCCATCTCCAATCAGGGCATCGACTTCATCCATGAAGACGACGAGTGGTTTGGAGAGTTCCATACACCAGCGAGACAGAAAGCTTTGTAAACCTTCCTCCATAGCACGAATCTCAAAACACCGTTGAGAAGGTTGATATTTTTTGGGTAAAAGCATTTCTGCCATTGACTCAAAACGACTTATAATGACTCGATTAATCGCTTCTACCTGATTTCTTAAGGCTTGAGCCCCTTCCACATTGACATACAGGGCAATATATTTATCTTCCTGATTTAACGCTTCCATCAATTGCAACATGAGTGTCGTTTTACCGGTTTGGCGCGGGGCATGTAGGATAAAATAGCGTTTGTTGTCAATCAGTTTTTTAAGGCTTTCAAAACGAGGTGTCATTGACACCATATAATGTTCTTCCGGAACAGAAACCCCGGCAGTGTTGAAAAATTTTTCCATAAGGTGCCTTTTTCAGTTGTGAGTTA
>JAYQWI020000623.1:0-7523 GCA_035871815.2 Candidatus Parabeggiatoa communis | reverse complement strand
TTTTTGGTTTGAGTCAGTGGGTGTTGGTGAATGAATTTGATGAACAGTGAACGAATAAATTGAAGCGCACCGATTTTATAAAGTGAGTAGGTCAAGAGTTAATTGGCGACAATCAATGACTTGATAGGTAATGAGTGGGATTAATCGAATGAACGTGGCCCTATAAGTAAGATAGATAAGTTTATGAACTTTTTAATTTGCTTTTAACATTCGATTTGTTGAATAATACGTATCTGCATATATCAATCTCAAATTTAACCATAGGAATAATAATGAAATCTTTAGCCCTGCTTATTGCGCTTGCCTTATCGTTACTTGTTATGCCTCTTGCAAATGCCAGTCATCCTACAGATACGACTTTAAACGGTGTGCCGGGCGATCATTTCAACGATTGTGAACTGTTAAACATCGATGAAATGTTGTTCAAATGCAAGCGGAGTTTCCCGCCATTCCCCGTAACGGGAACATTTGGTTTTAAAATAGCTAATGGTAGTTACATGTGCGATGGGGAGCACTCGGCAATGGGTTCAGCAATATACTATTGGGTCTTAACAGATTGTACTAACTAGTGATGCACTCATCGCCACGCCCATCACCCTCTAACATCGGCCACCAAAACATAGATTGATTTATAGTTTTGAAGGGGCCGCACCACCACCCATCGCATCACCACCCATTGCACCCGTCACCACACCACACCAAATCGCCACTATAAATATAGATTGATTTATAATTTTGGTATAAATTATGTTTTCATTCTTGACCCTGGTGAATAGAAATGAATGAAAAAGAGATAGGCAAAATTGTGATAGATAGGAAAGAATATAAGTTTTATCCTCTCTCAAGCGGGAAAGTGCAATTTGAGGGGCCTGGTGCAAATCTTATGTTTAATTGCAAAGACATGATGAATATTGTTTCAGTGTTAAACTATTATTTAAAAGATGCAAAAGGTTGTAAATGCGGTGCGAGGCAAAATGGATGTAGTTGCTTGTAGGGAAAGGTATCAGTACACCATTTGCTGATGTACTGATAAATCAATGCTTATTGATTAAGTAACTTAATCAACTATCTCAATAATCTCATCAATGCCTTCATCCAAAGAAGGCCCTTCATATTTGAATTGCAACAACTCATGCACTGCCCGCCAATCCTCTGCCTGTTTTTCACGGGGATCATTCATACGCCGTTTTAGCGATCCCTCGTTACCCTTCCCAAAATCCACACATAGTATTTTAGATTTATGCCATTGACCTAACTCAATAAATCTTTGGCGATCCTTGCGAGTCACATTTGTACGATCAACAATTACCCTCTGATTATTAGTGAGCGACTCATCAACGGCTGTGTGTTCAATTGCCCAATAAATATCATTATGGGCTTTCTTGTATAACCTATCATTTTCAAATCCTGCTACTATTGTGTCCAGACAAACTACAATTCCCTCTTGCTGAGCAGCATAAGTTGACTTGCCTGTGCCCACGTTTCCAACAAGCAAAATCAATTCGCTTTTGCCACTATAGCCTTTCCGAATCCTTTTTGAATCCTTCAAGGCTTGCTGCCAATTTCTAAATCTTATTGCCCTGTCATCTATTGACATGACGGCCGGTAATTTACGATTCGTTATCTGGTCGAAATAAATACCATATTTTTTTAAGTAGCTTTCAATTGCTTGCTTGCCAGCTTCTGTACGAGCTCGCGTGCTGAAAACCACCACCTTATACTGCTGACTAAGCAATGATAAGGCCGCTTGGGCACCTAAAACCGGAAGATCGGGTAAGTACGCCTCATTCTTTTGCCACCCGGAGCGATAACTATTGATCACCCCATCGAAGTCTACCAAAATCGTAGGCTTGACGTTACCCTTAAATTTAGGTGATTGATAACGTTGCTTATTTTCTGACATTACGCCACACCCCATCCTTCTCTTCACTCGACATCCCATCATACCAACTTAACCCCCACTGGATTAAAAGCCGATACAAATCGCTATTAGTCAACTCCAAGGTAGCTGATAAATCAGCCTCTCTTTTCAACTTTTCTACGGTTAGCTTGAACGAGGGCTCAATTTTAAAATTGATTGAGCTACTCCGTAATTCGCGTTGTAGCGAATGTACGATATGTTGAGGTTGATTTTGTTCCCTAAAAAATCTTTCTTTGACCTGCTTTAAAATCTCTGGATTACTTTCCAATAATTCCAAAACTAAATTGTTGTTATCCATAATGCCTTTAAAATCAATTGGTTGATATTCAATACAGTTATTTTGTATTACATATTGACTTATCACTTAACCAGAGTATAATATGTATTACGTTTTGTATTACATAATATAATACGTTATATATTATAAAGTATAACATATTAATGATTGGCAATTAAATTTTAAAATTGGTAAATAAAAAGAGTGCGCTTTCTAAGTAAAAGGCGTACTCTTTTTATAAGTCTTTGATTTATAAAGATTTTATCATAACTCGCTAATTCTCTTAATTAGGAATTAGATAAGAGTGCGCTTTTTAACGTAAAAATGGGGTTAATGTAATATGACAGAAAATGAATTTAACAGTCTTTTGAAAGAAGCTGGCAATAAAGACCTTCTCCCTTTTGATAAGGATGAAATAATTTGGAACTCAAATGCAGAAGTGTACTGTCAGTTCGATTACGACATACAACGGAAAGCAGTTTTAGAATGTAATTCTGAAGCAGAGGTGCTAGATATTCTTAATGAAATGGGGAATTCATTATGATAATGTTTCATTGTGATTTTTGTGAAAAAGAAACCCCTTTTTCTCTCCACTATGGCAACGGTAAGCCTTACATGCAATGCGAATGCGGGCAAGGGGCTGATTTAGACATGAGGTCTTTTTTCGCGCATTCATTACATGCGTCAGGTGTAGAATTTACTCAGCAAGATCATAAATATATTTTAGAAGGTTCACTTTCGATGGTTGCCGAATGTATTTGGTACAACGAAAAGATGACTGACCTTCAGCGGCAAATGTTAAATGATCTTACTCCTAATCAGTCTTTTGCTGCCTTTTTAGGCGACATAATTAACGAAAGATTGGAGGAAATCTTGGCATGTAAAGGGGAAACAGATTGAATGAGAAAGTATTTGCTTGATTCAGAAGTGGATGCTTTGTTGGATGCAGCCCGTAAATCTAAACACTTTCCACATAGGAACTATTGCCTCGTACTCTTAATGTACCGACATGCGCTTAGATTGTCGGAAGCGATCGGTCTGACATGGGATCAGATAGATTTAAAAAGCGAGTCTTTCTATGTTGAAAGGCTCAAGGGTAGTGTTAGCAGCACCCATCCCTTAAGGCCTATTGAAACGATGGCTTTGAAGCTTTTGAAACAGGAATCAAGTGAGCATAATCATGTTTTTATTTCACAGCGTGATAAGCCGCTTGCGAGTAGGGGCGTTCAAAAATTGATGGCATCTTTTGGTAAAGATGCCGGTATTAGTTTCCCCGTACACCCGCACATGCTTCGTCATGCTTGCGGGTATAGGCTGGCAAACGAAGGGCGTGACACAAGAGTTATACAAGCTTACTTAGGTCACAAGGATATACGTAATACGGTGATATACACCGAATTATCACCTAAGCGTTTTGATAGTTTATTTTTGGAGTGATTGGATGAAAGGATTGCTTATCAGACAACTTAAATTACGAAAAATTTAGTATGCCAGAAATAATTGTTTGTACTCGCGTACCAAATTTTATTTGGATAGCTTGTGAAGATTATCCTTTTGAAATTTGCGTATATGAGGATGAAGAAAATCCAGAACATTACTTTGTTTCTGTGGAGGCAAAGTGGGATTGTGAAATGGATTTGTATTATGACTATGGTCCCGGTTCATACTCTGAAGAATCGCTTACCATTGAGGAATGTAACGAGTGGATTGGTGGTTTTTGGGAACGAGAAGCCAAAAAAATTATTGATGCTTGCGCGGAATACGGAACCAAAGAGATAAAAGATGATTAAGCAAAGCTCTAACCCGAACCACCCAAGGAAGGGCTCAAAGATTCGAGTATCGCCGATCATAAACAAGCGACTTATCAAGCGGATCAAGCATAATTTGACTGATATGCCAAGGGACTTGGCTTTGTTTGTAATGGGAATCAATACGGCTTTACGTGCTAGTGATTTGCTTGGTTTAAAGACTGATCAAGTTCAACATCTAAGTGTAGGCGATTCTCTTGTAGTTCATGAACGAAAGACTAAAAAGAATCGGCGCATAACAATTAATCATGCCGCTCATAAAGTTCTAAGGACTTGGCTTGAACAAAACAGCAGCGAGTGGCTCTTTCCTTCGCAACGCAGAGAGAAAGTTCTGAGCGTACAAGCCTTGAACGTGTTGGTTAAGAAATGGTGCGAAGCGGTGCACATTGAGTCAGGCATTAAACAGAACGGTACTAATTATGGTAGCCACACGCTTAGGAAAACGTTTGGCTACTGGCAAAGGATTGATGCCGGTGTGCCGATTCACACGCTTATGAAGATTTTTAATCATTCTTCTCAAGGAATTACTTTAACTTATCTTGGTATTCAAGAAGAAGAGATCGAAGAGGTATACATGAATTATGAGTTGTGATCCCACAATCGAGAGAGTTAGAACGGCTTTAACAAAGGCAAACATTAAGATGAAAGGTTTAATTATACGCCAGCCTTGGCTTGACCTTATTCTGTCGGGCCAAAAAACGTTTGAAATGCGTTCAAAGCTAACAAGGATTAGGGGTGAGATTGGATTAATTCAATCCGGTTCGGGATTAGTTTTAGGCACGGCGCATTTACTTGACTGCGTGCATCTTATGCGTTATGAGTTAGAAAAGTATCAAGATAAACACTGTGTCGATTTGCAGAATCCACTCCTTGATAAATATCGGTGGGCTTGGCAATTAAGCGATGCGAGAAGATTTGATAAACCGCTGCCTTATAAGCATTCAAGGGGTGCGGTTATCTGGGTAAACTTAACTTTCGATAAATGCTTACATCAAGAGGAGTAAATATGGTCTTAACGAAAGAAGAAGCCTTTAACCTAACAGTTGAAGCTTACAAGTGGTGCCGGAAACATGACGCTGGTACAGGCTCTGCTAGGATATTGGCGAGCGTGATACTTCAATGCTATAACCAAAGAAGGTTTCCTGTGGCGGAACTAACGAGCATTGGAGCATTAGATGAACCACAATATGAGATGATGCTGGGTATAATCGCGCTTAGAGCCTGGATGGAACCGCACCAAACCATTGTAGATGGAACTGCCATTACTGAGGAATTGGCAAAGAAGTTTGGTTATATAGAATGATGATTGGTTTCTTGATTAAGTTATTGATTCAGTAACTTAATCACAATTGAAATTATAGGTTTAGAAATGAACTCTAAATGGACAGGGATGCAAGAGCATAATGGTAGTAAAAATACGTTTGAACTCCGCGAATGTTCAGATTGTGGAGAAGAATTTGAAACCAGAATGAACAATGATAAAAGTACCTGCCCTTCCTGTACGGTAGAAGAAAGGCTTGATCTATTCCATGCGAAACAATTAGCAGAAGCAAGAACACTCCCTAAAACGCTCGAATGTTTGAACTGTGAAAAAAATCAGTGGCAAAGCGAAGAATTAACTATGGTTGAGACAATAGTTAAGGACAACGGCATAGAGGTTGAAATTCAATTATACTGCTTTGAATGTACAAAGCATACCAAACCAATAATCAAACAAGTTGGTAAGAAAGTAGAAATTTCGACAGAATTGGAGGGGGGGTAAAGTTAGTAATGGGAAGAGAATACGAATCAATTCGTTACTGAATTGATTGCCTTTATTTGCAATAATCCAGGAAGCTGTTTAACTCTTCTCAAAACGACGTTATATATAGCTTTCTTGATTATTTTCTTGATAGTTTTCTGGAGAAAAATTATGATTGATCAAAACATCAACATACCAGAAAGGGGAGGTTATTTTTTATGACTAGCTTGAATAAAGTCTTGTATTCAGAGATAAGATTTTCACCCCGTCCTACTGGAGATGAAGCGTGGGTTTCGCAAACCGAACACTGGTCTGGAACCACAAGAATGACAGCTACTTACAGCCCGTTCAAAACGTTAGAAAGGGCTATAAAAGGGACTTTGGCAGGTATGGGTAAGAAAGAAGCAGAAATCGTTGAAAGGGTTTCAGAGCATCATGTTATAGTGAAACTTTCATAATTGCTGAATGATTTGGCAATTCTCATTAACGCAACCCTTGATGAGAAAGGAGATATTATTTTTTATGGCTAACTTTATCACGATGGCCCATAGCAAAAGGGGGATTTATTTTTCATGACCACTTCAGAGATATTTTCCGAAAAGAATATTAAGGTTCACGAACTCCTGGCTAATTGTATTTGGTTTTCCAGACATGAGCCTACTCAATCTCAGATAGAAGAGCTTCAGGCAAGAGGTTTAGAGATTGCAGCCTTAGAAGATGGCAAAAAGGTTGGTGAACTTATTATTGCAAACAACACAGACCTTAAGATAGTTTGTGATACTCTGTTTACGCTTTGCAATATTCATCAAGCGAAGCATGTTGTGGGGGTGTTTCCAGCCCCCTTAATAGAGATGATAGCACGATCATCGAGGGATGCGATTACTCTGGGCATCGTTCCCGATGATGCAGTGCATTGTTTGCAATCGTGGAACGTGAGGAGAGACAGCGTTCAAGGCAGGTCCTCATTTGAGCACATGCGTTTTTGCAGTGCCGGCTTTCTGTTACCCGGCGCAATGAGGTGGGTAATAAATGATAATTAAGATGTTCATAATCCTAACAACGGATTCATATTCCCCTGTGTCTGTTCCTTTGCTTTAGCGATAGCTATTTCATCAGCATTAGGTGGGTCTTCAAGATGCCACCGTTCAAACATCGTCACATCGTCATTTGTTAGCGGCGCATCGTACACATGCCACATGTATAAATACGTTCTCGCTATATCACCACGCTTATCAGGGGGCGGTTCAAAGCTTCCCCCTTCAATCTCAATATCGCAAGCACCGAACTCTCTGGTTTCTCCGGAGAGTTCATCAACGGGCATGTAATTGCTTCGCAACCTGTTGATAGCTGGCACGCTCGGCACCAAGTTATGCAAATCACCAGCAGCCAATTGATGATCAGCATCCTTCTGGCATGCCTTGCGTCCGCCGGTTTTCCAACAAGGTCTATTATTACCCATAAACGACTCAGGTACGATATGTTCAGCGTCAAGCCCTAATGCTTTCTTATATTTTGTGAGAACTAAACCACATGAATTCGCATCAAAACGTTTTGGTGTGAGTGTGAAGTCACAGCCACAATAAAAAGTTTTCGTGAGATTTAAATCCCAATAAATTTTATAGAGCTTTCGTTTAGCTGAGTTAAAATTGATATTAGATTTCCGACTCCAAGCGGCTTGACGTACCGATACCCAATCAATATCTGATTGAGTTACTGAATCAGTTTCAGGTTTATCTGATTGAGTAACTGAATCAGTTGTACAAGATTGCGGCCCCC
>JAYQWI020000622.1:0-4898 GCA_035871815.2 Candidatus Parabeggiatoa communis | reverse complement strand
AAATCGTATCGCTACCGGAAAAAGCGGCTAATCCTTAACAAGCCATTGATGTGTGTAATACTTGATGATCACGTTTTCAGATTTTGCTATATATAGCGTTTCCCGATCTGATGACGTACAGTTATATCAAGAAAATCGAACCGCAAAATAAATTTTTCACTAAAATCAGGCCGCAAAATAAATTTTTCACTAAAATCAGGCCGCAAAATAAATTTTGCACTCCAATCAGGCCGCAAAATAAATTTTGCACTCCAATCAGGCCGCAAAATAAATTTTGCACTCCGATCAGGCCGCAAAATAAATTTTGCACTCCAATCAGGCCGCAAAATAAATTTTGCACTCAAATAATTTGTACTTAGCTTCGCTGACCTTCGGTTCATTCAATTGGGAAACGCTATAACTACAAGGATTGTTTATAATAAAGGATTAGATTGTGCAAAGCTCAAATAAACGAAAAGTTTCATCGATAAATAAATGAGGATGAAACTGATGAGTTCATCAAATGCCCAGTACTTATCCGCATCGAATATAACAATCCTGTTATAGATAGAAAAAACGTGATCATCAAGTAATACCATTTCCACGAATGACTACTTGTGGAAAACCGTTTTTCCTAACAGGCAAAAAAATGAACGAACCGTGACTTACCCCCTATCAGTTTGTAAAAATCATTATTTTTTAACATTCGAGCTTCAAGTTTTGGCGCGCAAAAATTTGAACATCGAATAGAGTTCACAGAGTAGCACAGAGTACCACAGAATATAAGTTTAAGATTTTATTAATAAATTGATATAATACACTGTGTAAATAGGTGTTTTTTATGCCATCAAATTTGAAAACGGATAGCTGTTAAGAATAAGGGATAAGAACCTGGTAAAATTTCGTTTTTGATTTAATCCTTTATTATTTACCCTCTTTGTCGTTATAATTTTTGTAGTTGTAATCCTTGTACTTATTGAACTATGACATCCAAAGCCAGTATTTTAGTCGTTGACGACACTCTTGCCAATTTACGTTTATTAATCAGAATGTTAAGCCAGCAAGGCTATCAAGTTAGGCCTGCCTCAAGTGGGCATCAAGCCTTATTAGCTGCGCGGGAAGAACCACCTGATTTGATTTTACTTGACATTATGATGTCAAACATGGACGGTTATACCGTTTGCGAACATTTGAAAAAAGATGAACGTACCCGCGATATTCCGGTTATTTTTATCAGTGCCTTAAGTGAAGTATTAGATAAAGTCAAAGCCTTTTCTGTTGGTGGTGTGGATTATATTAGCAAGCCGTTTCAACTAGAAGAAGTATTAGCCCGTCTTAAAACTCATATAGCCTTGCAAAATTTACAAAAGCAAGTTAAGGCGCGAGAAGCTGCACTGAGAGAATCTCAACAAAAATATAAGAGCCTCGTGCATTCCATTGAAGGTGTGGTGTGGGAAGCTGAACCAAAAACTTTTCAGTTTACCTTTATCAGTAAACAAGCGGAACGTTTTTTTGGTTATCCCTATCAAAATTGGCTCAATGATCCTCATTTCTGGACAGATCACATTCATCCTGATGATAGAAACAGGGTATTAGCCTATTGTGCAGAGAGAGTCGTTGCTGAGAAAGAACATCATTTTGAATACCGCATGATAACGGAGAATAATCGGACAATCTGGATAAAAATGCTTATAACCGTTGTGCTCGATAACCATCAAGCTGTGAAACTTTGTGGTGTTATGTTCGATATCACGGAACAAAAGCAGATGGAAATCGCGCTACAAAGCGCGCACGATGATTTAGAAATGAAGGTTGAAACACGAACCACGGCGCTAAAAACAGCTAACGCGCAACTTCAAGAAGAGGTTATTGAACGCAAACGAGCCGAGATTGAATTAAAAGAATACCAGGATCAGCTTGAAGATTTGGTGGAAAAACGCACACTTGAACTTAAACAGGCTAATCAGCAACTTCAAGAAGAAATAGCAGAACGCAAATTGACAGAAAAGGCGCTGCGAGAAAATCAGAAAACGTTAGCGAAAGCTCAAAAAATAGCCCATTTAGGGAATTGGCATTTTGATTTAGCCACAAATCAGATAACCTGGTCAGATGAAATCTATCATATATTTGATCTCAATCCGCAAACCTTTCAACCAACATTAGAAACGATTTTTGAGCATTTTCATCCTGATGATGTCTTTTTTGCCAAAGAGAAACTAGCAGAAATCGTTCAAGGTACGAGGCTAATGCCTATTGAACACCGCATTATCCGTCCTAATGGTGAGATACGATTTGTTGAATGGCAGAATGAAGTTGAGTATGCTATAGACAATAAACCGATTCGATTTGTTGGTACCCTTCAGGATATTACAGAACGTAAACGGGCTGAGAACTCTTTGAAACGTTTTCGGGCGGCCCTTGATAACGCCGCCGATGCCATTTTCATCATTGATCGCGATAAGATGAAATTCGTTGACATGAACCAAATGGCTTGTGACAGCTTGGGCTATTCTCGTGATGAATTACTTTCATTGGGGCCACACGATATCAAACCTTCACTAACACAAGCACAATTAGCCGCTCAATTTGATGAAGTGATTCAGAGTCGTCGTCAGGGGAAAATTGAAACCATACATCAGCGAAAAACGGGTTCAGAATTTCCGGTTGAAATTTTATTACAATCACGTCAATTCGATGACGGATATCTGCTTGTGGCCTCAATTCGTGATGTTACGGAACGAAAAAAATTCGAGAACAGCTTAAAACAAGCTAAAGAAGCTGCCGAGTCGGCTAATCGTGCTAAGAGCGAATTTCTGGCTAACATGAGCCATGAAATTCGTACTCCTATGAATGCGGTTATTGGTTTCAGTGAGCTATTGTCTTCACTTGTTACCGATAAAAAGCAAAAGAATTATCTGAAGGCGATTCAAATGGCCGGGAAAGCCTTGTTGACTTTGATTAATGATATTCTTGACTTGTCCAAGATCGAAGCGGGGCGCTTAGAAATTGAGTATGAAGCCATCAATCCTTATACTATTTTTAATGAATTAAAACAAATTTTTGCGGTCAAAATCACTGAGAAACCTCTAGTATTCCTTCTTGAACTTGATCAAGCTTTACCTCCGGCACTGATACTGGATGAAACGCGGTTGAGACAAGTATTGCTCAATTTGATTGGTAATGCGATTAAATTTACCGACAAGGGCTATATCAAATTACAGGCACAGAAGATTTATACACAAGAAAATCGTAGCAAACTTGATTTAATCATTGCGGTGGAAGATACGGGCATCGGTATTCCAGATGAACAACAGGCTATGATTTTTGAATCCTTCCGACAACAGGATGGTCAAAGTGTTCGCCAATATGGTGGAACAGGATTGGGATTAGCGATTAGTAAACGCTTGGTAGAAATGATGAATGGTCAGATTTGTGTCAAGAGTACTGTTGGTTTAGGAAGCGTTTTTGAGATCACATTACGAGATGTTGAAGTTTCCAGTACCGTCTTAACAGAATCAGAGGGCGAGGGTTTTAATTATGAGGATATTGTCTTTGAAAAGGCCCTCGTTTTAGTTGTAGATGATATTGAAGCTAATCGCAATCTGATTCAAGAATGGTTGTCTCAAGTCAATCTGGATGTAATAGAGGCTGAAAATGGGATCGAGGCTTTACTTTTTGCTGAAGAATATCAGCCTAATTTGATTTTAATGGATATCAGGATGCCGGTACTGGATGGCTATGAAGCCAGTCAAAAGTTAAAAGAGAATCAGAATACCCAAAATATTCCGGTAATTGCTTTAACGGCTTCTGTCACTTTAGAAGAGAAAACCAAGGTTGAGGCACTTGGGTTTGACGGCTTTTTATCGAAACCCATCAATATTTCAGAACTGTTCAATGAATTATCTCACCATCTCAAGTACACAGCAGAAAACACGCCTGATGCGCCAAAAATAAAACCTTCTGTGTTACACACAACGATGATCAACCCTAAAGAGATAGCCCATCTCGCAGAATTGAAAAGCAAACTTAAAAAAGAAGTCATGCCACTTTGGGAAGATATAAATGCTATGATGGAAACAGATGTTGTTGCTGAATTTGCAGAGAAGTTGATTCAATTAGGAGACGAATATAACCTGTCGCTTTTCATCGATTATGGTGAACAACTACTCGAATACACTCAAGATTTTGACATTCCCTATATTCAAAAGGCAATTGATGAATTTCCTGAAATGCTCAAACCGTTATCAGTGAACAATGAACCGTTATCAGTTAATCACGGATAGGTTATCAGTTAATCACGGATAGAACGCTGATGTACTGGATTCATTCAAGGGGAAATGAGTTTTATGCATCTCAATTGGTGGAAAAAGGCAATATTGAGGCTTGTTCAAATCCGAGCTGTTTTCCAAAATGCCTTGTTTTTTCAACTATTCCATTAAATCACAAAACTTAAGTCTTAAGCTAACGACTAAACTACTGAGCTACTAAACTATTAATAACATGAACACCTGAACAACTTGACATTTAACTAAGCGAATAACAAATAGTGGTAAAAAAGATTCAAAAAATTTGGTAATCCCTACAAAACTATACAAATATTAAAAATTAATCAGTTAATTGTAGGCACTAGCCAATTAATTAACTTAACTTTTTAAAAAATCATGAAAAATAAAAGTATATAAATGACTGATTTTGATAAAAATTAACCTCAATCTTTGAAAATACTAGAGGCAAAAAAGTTCTCTGGCGTTTTCAGTATTGAAATCAAATAATCAAAATTGTTATTTCATATAATATCTAAAAAGGGCAATTAATTTATTTTATTTTTAATGTTATTAATCAATAAGTTAATTCTGTTTTAAACTCACCATTTGATGAGTTAAAATCAAACGGAATTTTTCAAAATTATGAATTAAATA
>JAYQWI020000621.1:0-3503 GCA_035871815.2 Candidatus Parabeggiatoa communis | reverse complement strand
CCTAATGTTGGTTTTTGTATTAGTTACGCAACCGTAAGCATTAGTTTTTAACTTACCTACCCAATTGCTATCAACTTCACTCTCTTCACTCTCAGTAACTTCAATATTTGTAGATACTGATTGCGGCCTGTTAAATACTTCGCGCATGTGAGTTTGATCTACGAGTTCCCACATTGAGATATCCAAATCATCTGGCGCATTCGCTGCGTCGCCTTTTTTGGGAAAGTCATCAGGTACGATTAGTATTTCAACTTTAGCGACTTCACCATTAATCAATAATAACTCAATTAATTCATCAGCGTACTGACAGCCCGACTTTCCATTGCTGGGCCAAATTATAATATCACGGCCTATTAGTGGTTTAAAGTTCGTTCGTCCAGGTGACTTTGAACCGCGTGCTGTGGTTGTAGTCACTGCGTCGGAAAAAAAACGCTTAGCTGCATCAGCGGCTTTTTCTCCCTCGCAAAAAATTATTTGAGCGTTTGGATAAGCTTTAATATCGCCAATGTTGTAAAGAGGTAGCTTGCCCTTCGGGTCTTTCCATTGCCATTTCGAGGTTTCTGGATTCCAACTGACCGGACGGGTTTCTTTGCCATTGTGGGTATCCCATTCATAAATATAATATGAATCTTGGATGTATTCCCAGATAAGCGTCGGTTTTCCTAATTTTGAATGGTGTTCAAATTTAGGAGGGTGGTTTGAAATAAATTCATTTGCAGGTAATTCACGGGTACCTGCTTTCTTAAAAGCACTATTAATAGTACTTTTCGCTTCTTTATCTTTTAAAGAAGTGGCAGACAATAGAAGTGATTCGATATTTGCCGATGAAATGAAAGGAGCAGACCATGTGCTATTACATAATTCTTTCAGCGTAATAGCCGCCCTGTAAAGAGTATCATTTCTATCTCCTATAGCTGCGTGTTGAACTTTTGCAAGTTCAGCATTAATCGCAGCATTAACGTATTTCTCAAAACGATTTGTTGAATTTTCAGTTATACGTATTGGCGCGGCGTTTACCGGTTTAACTTCCTCAACTTTTTTAAATGTTTCGTGAAGCCAAGTTAACTCTTTTTGTTTGCCTACTATTTCTGATGCTTCAGAAAAACGCTTGCCAGTGACACAAAAATAACGATATGATAAACACCCCGTAATGTCTTTACCGTACATCTCAATCCACTTCTCGCGTTGCCCCTTTCCGCAATGGTGGGCCAACCCAAAGCAAAAAATATGGAGTCCGTCCCCACTTGGTGAAATTTCCATATATGTATCGGAAAAGTGAGCTATAATTTCTTCTGTTTTCTTGTCAGGAATTTGACTATCTAAATCTAAACAATGATCAAGGTCAATGCCTACCAAACCGTCAAGTTCGGAAAACATAAAACCAATTCCGTTGTACCACCCGTCCTGATATAGCTTTAATACTGCATCAAATGTTCCCCAAGTTTGAGGATTGTTTGACATGGCTCCACCACCCGTCCTGGGATTGTATGGGAGCTTATTTAATTTGTTATCTTCGTCCAGTTCATTTTGATAATGAACTGAACGTTTTCCCCATACTACCCACTGTGCTTTATTTCTTAAGTACAGTGGCACATATTCAAAGTCATACACAAATTTTCTCCACAAAACAAGAGAAAAAAATGAACGGATTTATGCTATAATATGATATATTCATCTTTTTTCTAATTGTTTTGACAATGGTTCAGTTAGGAAAACTTAAGTTATTGATAATTAGTTAAGTTGTATAAAAAAATGCTGCGTCACAACCGCGGCATTTTTGCGTTAAAAAAGCATTTACAACTTCCCTTGTTTGAGAAGCTGTAAAATGTTTACTATAACACGACTATGTTAAAAAATAATAATTTTTCAAAACGCTTAGAAGAAGAACGCAATAGACTTGGGCATACGCAAGAAACGTTTGCCCAAGTACTCGGCATAAGCCGGAAAACTGCTTCCAATTATGAAACAGGTCAATACAAAACGCCGCTTTTCGAAATGGCTCAGTCAGGCGTTGATGTGACCTACGTGATTACAGGAATTCGCATGTCTTCTAAATGCCTTCTAGAACTACAAAAAGGATTGGAAAACGGTGATGATTGGAAACCATCACGCAAATTCATCATTTCTATGGTAAAGCAATATCTGTCCTATCTTGAGGATTTTGAAGAACTCCAAGATAATGATGGTTGAACTATGGAATTTCTTTAAATTCTTTCCCGTTTAGAAGGCACCCATTGGATTTTTTAGAGCGCCTGACTCCATCAGCTCCCCAAGTCCCCCATTGTTTAAAGAAGAACTTAACCCCAGCACGTTGACATTGCTTTTGAATGGACTCAACCCATTCTTTTTTCATGGGACGTGCTTTGGGGCCGCTTTCTCCACCAACGATTACCCAACCAATACCTCTCAAATCAATTGGGCCAAGGTCTTCAAGCAACGGCTCAATTGAGAGAAAGCAAACCGACGGATACATAGGTAACGCATTACTTCGTAGATATTCAATGCGAGGTAATCCGTATTTTATATCTTCTACGGAAACCCCAAACCAGACATTTGAAAGATACCAGGGATTACTTTGTTCGTCTTGATAACGTTTCAAAAATTCCACCATACGTTCAGGCCGCTTTGTCAATACTTGGAAGCGATGACTTGAGTTGTCCATCACATCAAACACCCTTTGAACAAATTCAAAAGGCACGTCTTCATGAAATAAATCACTCATCGAATTGACAAAGTAAGTGGTAGCCTTTTTGCGTTTAAGCGGTTGTTCTAAACGTTCAGGAACAAGGGTTAAATTAAAACCATTTTCATAACCCTTGGTGCCCATTGCCTGTAAGCGATGAGCCATCGTTTCCGCATAGCAATGTTTGCATCCTGGCGATATCTTGGTGCAGCCCGTGATAGGGTTCCAAGTTTCCTCCGTCCATTCTATCTTCGTCAAATCTTATCCTCCTTTGTAAGTCCTAGCGCATTTTGGATTGCGCCAAGAAACGTTCTCGCATGGGAATACCTCGTATTCTTGAGTGGAGCCTTTTCAATCTTTTCCCCCCATTCTCTCAGAACGGGTTCAATTTTTTCCCAATTACCCTCCAAAATAACCGCTTCCTTTGGAGCAGGTTTATCTTTTGCTTTCTCAAGCTCTAGATATTTTTTGTGGAGCGAATCATACTCTTTTGCCAATCTCGTAATTTCTTGGCTGTCACTCAAACGTGCATCTTTAAGCAGTTGGGATTCCTCATATAACCTATCAATTTGGCTTTGAGACTGCGTTTGAAGTGCAGCGAACTCTTGCTTATAGGCGATGGCATCGCCCCTGGCTTGTTTATAACGTCTTTCTAAAGAATCGTGCTCACGTTTCAAATTATCGATTTCAATTTGAAGCCGCTTTTTCCTATCGAGAAGCTTTTCGTTCTCACCCAAAACCGCTTGATGTTCTATGGGCGTAACCATTTCTTCCGGCGGGTCGTATCTCTCGCCAAATAATTCATTCACTACAATGAACA
>JAYQWI020000620.1:0-6956 GCA_035871815.2 Candidatus Parabeggiatoa communis | reverse complement strand
CTCTGAAATTTTTCATTATCTCAAGAATATCATCTCTTCCGCCTTTTTTGAGAATACGACCAAGAAATTGATCAGAAAAATTGACTACAGAACTAGCCCCTGCTTCTTTTTGGGCCACTAACCATTGTAAAATCCGGTCAGGTGACATGGCACGATATCCAAGATGATATGTTGGGGTTTGACAGAAATCACACTGTCGGTCACAACCAATATCGGTCATGATTGAACCGATTTTAAGTCGCTCTTCTGGCAGCGGTAAATTCTTGTGTTGGGTGCCTAAACATTGTTTAATAACGGATTCATCCGGTATAGGCCAATCTTGTGGGTGCAAGGGTCGTCGAACTCGCGGTGGGGGTTGGCTACCATTCGCTAATATAACACCTGACAACTCTTCTCTTGGCGTTTTTCCTAACACATAGTCCATGATCGGCGCATTTGCCGCACCGGATTTGTCCAATACAATGGCAGTTGCACCAGCTGCAAGGTAAGGCTGAGGTTCAGCAATGGCATCTGAACCACCTACAACAACGGGGCGACCTTTGCTGGCTAAATGTTTGATTGTCAAGGTAGCAATTTCACGGCATTGAGAAAAATTGTTGGTCACCCCCCAAGCCTGATACGCTAAAGGATCTACTTCTTGAATCTTGCTACCAAAATAGACTTTACGGTATTCCGTATTTCGCCAAATGGTTCTGCCATATTCTTCTTGGTAATTGCCTTGTCTTAAATCAACCAATTGGGCATCAAACCCAGCTGCTTGGAGATTGGAAAGCAATATTTGCTTGCTCACTAGAGACAAGCCTTTTGTTTCAGCAGAAAGCGTGTTTTTCCCTTTCAGATTGAATAATCCAAGTGAGGGTAATTCAATCAGTCCAATAGTCGATTTTTGAGTCATAAAAAATTCCTATAGAGTAATCACCAGATATTTCCAATTTTCGTCAAACGTATTTGCCAATTAGCAATTTCCTCGTAGCTGAGGTAGTGGGTATCAATAGCTGGAGTCCAGTGACCACCAAAAATACTTGGGTCGTCAAAGTGTAGCAGTCCTGATTGACGCAAGTTGATATCTTGTGGGGTTCCGGGTATTGGAGAAATTGCCATGGGTGATACATGAAACTTCAGTGATGGATTAATGGCTAACAAAGCCTCATAAAGTTTCCATAGAGCCTCTTCAAGATGTGATAACGTTTCGTTGCTATCATCCTCAAACCCAATAATGATACCATAATTAAGATAGGGTGTACCCGCTCGTGCGATAGCTTTCATCATTTCGCAATGTTCTTGCCAAGGAAGTAACTTCGCATAATTTTGTTGCCCAAAGATAGGACGTTCTGCTGGAAGATAGGCATAATAACAACCGGCTTTTCCATTCCAATCCCAAAGTGCAGATATTAATTCTTCGTCAAGTGTTAAATCTGTGTTTTTACCATTTATTCCGCGTCCCAGAGTCATCTTTTTGAATTCAAGTCCACTTGACCACAGGACTGCGAGGCCAAGTTCTCTAATACCCCTCATGATTTCAAGAATTTCTTCTCTTCCTCCTTTTCGGACAATACGGCCAAGAAATTGATCCGAATAATTGATCACAGACTTAGCCCCGGCTTCTTTCTGGATTGCTAACCACTGCAAAACTCTTTCAGGTGACATGGCGCGATACCCGATATGTGGGTGTTTGACAGAAATCACACCGCCGATCACAACCTATATCAGTAAATATAGAGCCAATTAACAAGCGTTCTTCGGAAAGTGGTAAACCCTTATGTACCGAACCTAAACATTGTTTGGCAACGGATATTTCTGGTAGTGGCCAATCTTCTGGATGTAAGGGACGTTGAATCCGCGCTGGCGGTTGATTGCCATTCGCTAACATGACACCTGAAAGTGCTTCTCTTGGCGTTTTTCCTAGTACGTAGTCCATAATTGGCGCATTGGCGGCCCCTGATTTGTCCAAAACTATCGCAGCCGCACCCGCAGCAAAGTAAAACTGAGGTTCAGCGATAGCATCGGAACCACCCACCACAACCGGCCTACCTTGGCTCGCTAGGTGTTTAATCGTTATACCAGCAATTTCTCTAAATTGAGAAAAATTGTTCGTCACTCCCCAAGCATCATATGCTAATGGATCAAGAGTATCAATCTTGACACCTAAATACACTTTGAGAAATTCTGTGTTTCTCCAAATGATTTTACCATATTCCCCTTGGTAATCACCATTTCTTAGATTAACCAATTGAGCATCAAATCCTTGAGCTTGGAGATTTGATAACAAAACTTGTTTGCTAATCAATACTGTGCCTTTTCTGTCTTTATTCCTTATACCAGTAAGCCAATTTTCTCCTTTCGGATCAATTAACCCAAAATCAGGTAATTCAACCAGTCCAATAGTTGGCGGGTTTTGTGAATGCATAAATATTATCCCTTATTAATGTCTATTGTGACGCTCTAACATCACAGTGCGATTAAACAATATGCAACTCCACACGCTTACTGAGAGAGGCTGCCGCTTGCTCATTTTTGAATGGTCTATGAACAGCTTTTAAACACCTTTTGAATGGGTAAATGAATATCCATTGTTTCATCAACAAGCTCGGTGTCAGGTGGAAAAACCCGGTAACGATGTGGAGGAGAAAAGACATATATTGTGGATAAGCTCGGTAAAACGAGCCAACACGATTTCACGTCAAGCGCAAAGTAAGCCTTTACCTTGTTAGTCATCTCAGTCAAAGTCTGAGAAGTAGAAATAATTTCAATAGCGAGATCGGGCGGTGAAGGTGAACGGATGATATCATCTAACGGTTCTGCTTCAGGCACCGGGGTTTGCCAATAGACAGAAATATCCGGTTTCAACTCAATAGTTGATTTAAATCCAAATTGGCTAATATCTAGGCCCTTTAAATCTATAGATAGTTCTGGCATTACTTCTAAACGTTCATCTTGAGCCAGCAACACAATGAGCTTACCTTGTGCCCGGCTGTGGTTTATTAGAACCGGCCTGTTTAATTTTCCATCATCAATAATATCATGTTCAAGTTCTATTAATTCACTCATATTTATACGCCTTTATCAATCATGCTGCATTGATTTAGTTTGTCGTCAACTTGGATTGAATTAAGAGGATTGCCTTTGGTTCCATCATAAAAAATATTATCCTGCTTGTATAGCGTTTCCCGATTGAATAAAGTACAGTTATATTAAGAAAAACGAACCGCAAAATAAATTTTGCACTCCAATCAGGCCGCAAAATAAATTTTGCACTCCAATCAGGCCGCAAAATCTTGTGGTTGCCCCGGTTGCTTTTATTAAAATACCTGAAAAATTATGGTTCAGTACTTATGTGATCCTAACACAGGGAAAGGGTGTATTAGCTCGTTGTTCTCACCTTGTAGTTTGACTTTCTTTCAGAAATACTTAGAGCCAGTTGTCCGATAAAGGTAGACGATTGGATTTGAGCCCATTTTTGATATTGTGAAAGCTCACCAAGCTCTTTTGCCACTTCCTTTATTGATAGTCTTCTTAATAATTGTACGGTAATAGGGCGTTTCTCATCCCAAAATATCATTGATTCAAGGAATTCAAGGGCCGGCGCAGATGTGATCATGCGATAAACAAATGTCGCTTCTTCTTCGGTATCGAATGATAAAAAATTAACCGTATCGTCAAATGCGACCGTTTTTCCATCTAATGGCCCGATAATATTGAACATTAACTTTTTATATAACCCTGATATTGCAATTTTCCATTGTTTAAACGAGTAATCCCCTACGCCAAATACTGAAAATGCCGGTTTATTCTTATAAATTGAGCTTTTTCGTTTATCTAAATAATCTCGGTGTTTAATCAAATACGCCCATGTCTTTGGTGCAATTTTCCTAATTTCAGACGTATCTTCTCCAACGGCCTTTTGAGTTATTAATACTACCTTACTATACGATTTAGTTCTTCCATTTCCAATATCAGAACTTTTTAACAAAGGGTAGATGTAATAATCTTCGCACTTGACGGTTTCACCAAGCCCATTTTTGTATCCACCATTAAGTGGCTTTAGCTCCATAACCTTTGAGCAGTCATGTTTTATACCAGAGCGCCAAATGTATTTTGGGTCTTGCCCTCTCAAATGTCTCCACTTTTTGTAATTATTGACGTCGCTTACAATATAACCGTCTCTCTCGCCAATAATGTGTGAAGATTGTAATGAATCTAATGATTCATAAACTTCACAATCAGCATTTCCGGTGTCTGTTATCAAGACAAAAAGACAGGCATCTACCGAAGCATCAAAGTGTGCTTTAGCATCAATCAGATAGATCTGTCCGAAAAAGCCGTGTTCGGTATTTTGCTTGACTTGCCGCATAACTTTGCGAGCAACGGCATACTTACATAGGAATGCTATAGCACCTTCGCGCTTTGAAAGCCAATTAACATGCTGCAATAGTATCCACTCGGATATATCAAAATTTCCAGAACCAGTAATAGCCTCAATGCCCTTTCGATTTTGAAAGTTGGATTTTTCTGGGCGGTTTTTGCTATTCAGAATACCCAACTCACTACTTGTGACCCAAGGAGGATTACCTATTACAAGAATATAGCCTTGCAATTTAGAGATTATTTTATCCCAATCAGTGTTAAAAAAGTCAGCCTCCTTAATTACCACACGATTTGTGGCGGAAGTCTCCTCCAATGAGCGTTTAGCATCGTTAACATACGATGGATTAATTTCAAAACCTAAAATATTAGCATTCTCAAATCCTTCATACGAAGCACGAACGAACGTCCCTTTTCCGCAAGTTGGCTCAATAATCACATTAGGACTCATATCGTGATTTCGTTTTAGAACCGTCACCACTTTTCTTGCCAGATCAATAGGAGTCTGAAAATCACCAAATTGCCGTTTGTCTATTAATTTTTTAGCCACTTTTCATCGAACCCTTGATATACCTGATACTATTCCAGCTTTCTGGATCACTCTACTATACTGAAGCCTCCATTGAAGGGCATTTGAGCTTGTAATTGCAAAGGGACGCACACCGCATGGTGACCAATATGAACTTTTTTACTTGTATTTACAAAAGTGGCTTCTCCTCCAACCAGTTCTACTTTACCCTGATTACGGAAGAAAATAGGCCCTAATCGCGTCCTTGCTTTAGTCATTAAAGCTAATTCATTAGTGATTGGGTGGAGAAAAGGCACATCAAATCGATCACTTTCCACATAATTAGAGATAATATATCGCACATTTTTCCATTTTGAAGAATAAGGTATTTTTCCTGACACCGCCGCATCTACATAATTTTTCCATTTCGGTTTCCCATCGGTACCAAAATAAACACCTCGGCTACCCCATTCAAATTCTTGCCCGCCCGGACAACTCACGACTTTTAGGAGTAATTTTTGGTGATTATCGTACAAGGGTTGAGGGTCTTCTCCTAATTCGATAAGACGAGTTTCAGGCACTGTTTGACGCAATAGATTGAATCTTTCTTGGCCCATTTTTGAGATAAGCTCGCCTGATATGGACGAAACATGCGCTAGTGCCAACATGGCCTTGCTGGCAAAACCATGAAAGGGTGGGTTAAAAAAACGGTTAGCACTTGAAATAATTTCGTTACGTTTATCAATTGGGTACTGAACTAAATTATGTGTATAACAAAACCGAAATGCGGTTCCTTGATGGTGCAGAGAAAATTGGCTAAATTGAGTTTGTTTCACTTCTAGTCCAAAGGTCTTTTTTAGCCTATTAACCAGAAGGTTTATGTCAAATTTGCGAAAAGGGGCCGCATCATCAAGGTACACCCACTGTAGTTCTCGCTCAGAAAAAGATTCAAAAAATCGTTCAAAAGCGATATTATAAGCGATTTCCATAGCACAGAGGATACCGAAAGTACCATAACATTCTTCAATTTCTGTTATGTAGTCGTTTCCATTTTTGATGATGACATCCAATCGGAAAGTTTCTATCGGTTTTTCTAGTGCTGCCCCCCTGAGTTCAGGA
The DNA here is from genome assembly GCA_035871815.2 of Candidatus Parabeggiatoa communis. Lineage (GTDB taxonomy): Bacteria > Pseudomonadota > Gammaproteobacteria > Beggiatoales > Beggiatoaceae > Parabeggiatoa > Parabeggiatoa communis. The sequence goes on along the minus strand of JAYQWI020000620.1, from coordinate 967 downwards.
GATATATTCATATCTAAGAATTGCCTGACTGTGGGTTCTCCTTCTGCGTAAAGAGCTTGTATCGCATCAATAAAAATGAAAACCGTTTCACCAATTTTCTGTAACTGTTCACCCTGTGTCGGTGATATGTGAAAAGGTGAAGGGGAAACGAGCCACGGCACTTCACCTGCTTTTCTGTCTTTAAACGCCACACCAGTTTTCAATAAAGCGTGTTTAACATACAAAGAATTTTCTAATAATTCCTTTTCATTCAATTGGCTATAATTAACACCACGTAAATCTTGCATTTCGATTGTCTCCCAAAACTCATTGTGGGTTTTCGTCCAAACACTTACGAAAATGCAAAATTCCCCAATTGAGATATTTATTTTCTCCAGCCTCGATCCAATGTTTCAAACCACGTTTCTGATGTTCAATATAATCTTTACCACAAGCTTTGAGGAAGGCTTCATAATTGTCGTTTATCTCCTCAAGAAGACGACGGTAATGCTTGGTTAATTGTTCTGTCAGTTCAATCATTTGAACTTCTTCAAACCCCAAAGTCGTCGCGGTATTTCGGTAAAGGTTAAAGGAGGATAGCGAGTCTAAATGAATTCTTTCTAAAAGCGGTTGGAGGACTTCGGTTGGACAGTCATCGCTTTTCATTGGATCCGTAAAGATAAAATGGCCTCCCTTTTTCAGAACCCGGTAAACTTCTTCAAGCATTTTGACACGATCACTACTGAATAGCAAAGCATCTTGGGACCAAACAACATTATAGTGTTCATTTGCCGAGGGTATTTCTTCAAAACTGCCCTCAATCACTCGAATTTGTGAATCCAGTCCCTGTTTTTGATTTAACTCACGGTTGCGTTGATTTTGTCCTTCGCTCAAATTGAGGCAATCGACATAACAACCGGTGGTTTTGGCAAGATAGCGTGCTGCGCCACCATAGCCGGCACCCATATCTAAAACGACGCTTGATTCA
>JAYQWI020000619.1:0-1305 GCA_035871815.2 Candidatus Parabeggiatoa communis | reverse complement strand
TAATTCAAAATCGTGTCTAACACTTCTTTTGGTTTCTCAACGACTGTTATTAAGTTTAAATCTTCAGGGCTGATAGTGTCATCTGCTAACAACCTGTCTTTAAACCAATTGAGTAAACCTTGCCAGAATGCCTTTTGCACTAAAATAATCGGGACTTTTTGTGTTTTACTGGTTTGTATCAAGGTGAGGATTTCAGACAATTCATCTAAAGTACCAAATCCCCCTGGCAGTATCACGTAAGCTGACGCATACTTAACCAACATCACTTTACGAACAAAAAAATGTTTAAAATTCAATGATATATCTTGATACTGATTAGCACTTTGTTCGTGTGGCAAAATGATATTGATGCCAATACTCTGTGAGCGCCCTGCAAAGGCCCCTTTATTAGCCGCTTCCATAATACCCGGCCCCCCTCCTGTCATAACTGAATAGCCTGCATCGGATAATTCACGAGCAATTTGTTCTGCTAAGAGACAGTATGGATGATCGGCCGGAAAGCGGGCTGAACCAAATAAACTGACAGATTGCCTAATATTCGATAACTGCTTAAAGCCTTTAACGAATTCCACCATAATTTGAAAAACGCGCGAAGATTCTTGCCGTAAATTCAATAACTTCTCTTGGCGGGTAAAAGAGGCTGATTTTGGATCACTCATAATTAGGGTAATAAATCATAATGGGAATTGAGAATAGGAAAACGGTGTTTCTATACAAAGCGATGTTTCTCAAAAATCGCCTTGTTTCCATTTTCCGTTTTCAATGTTTCATACCAACGTTCAAGATCCTCAGGCCTATCGATATCCCATTGTGTCGGTAATTTTTTCCAAGGTCGCTTTAAATCCTGTAAACGTGCCAGTGTCAACGCTAACACTTGTGAACTACCCCAAGGTATATCAATAAATAATTCGGGTATCACTTGTTGCAGTCCTATCAACACATACCCCCCATCTTCAGCCGGAGCCAGTACAACTGGATAGTGTTGTAAAGCGGCAAAAGCGTCATCAATTGTTTCAACAGTCAAACTCGGACAATCACTGCCTATCAACACCGCAGGCGCACGACTGGCTAACGCATAAGCCATACGTTCTCCCAAATCTGAACCCATTTGACGATGCAAACTGACACCAAACTCGGCCTGGCAGGTTTGGAAAAACGGATGAGATTCATCAGGGGCGCACCACAATTGGGTAGAAAACACATTACTGAATTTTTGCAAACAATGCTTGACTAATTGTTGATGCAAATCCGCCGCACCTTGCTCTCCTAACCTATTGATTAATCTTGTTTTAACCTGACCGAGTC
>JAYQWI020000618.1:0-6251 GCA_035871815.2 Candidatus Parabeggiatoa communis | reverse complement strand
GCCCTATTTTTGAAGACTGATATAAACCTCTTATTAATATCTTTTCGTCTTCAGCTAATGTGTTGAGTACAGATTTTATAGCCTCAACAACGCGCTCCAGATTGCCATCCCTGTATGCCTGTATGATTTGCGTTATTGCCTCTTTATCCTCTTTCAAAGATTCAATGAGTTTCAATTCTGCTTTTTTCTTCAAAACAAGAATTATCAAAGTTGAGACTGTCCTGAACAAACTAATGAATAAGGCAAAACAAATTAAAATTATAAGAACAAGTATGGTAGTATTCATTAACTGTTTTTTTGCTTATTTTTGGACCAAACCCAACAATACGGTTCGCCATCAATGTGTTTGTTATAGCGTTCAATAAAATGGCTAAACATTGTTATAAAAATGCTGCACAATGCGACAATTTTAATAAATATGGAAGACGAGTTTGTTTGACTAATCATTCCAAAAAGAAAGGAAAAAGAGACACAAATAATTATACCCATTGTAAATTGTAATGGGTCTTCAGATGACACCCCTGTAGAAATGGCGTAAACTGATGCGGTTAATATTAATGAGGTGTCAGCTACACTGTATCCATTGGCACTAAATTCAAAAATAATAGGAAAGAGTGGGAAAAGTAAATGCAAAATGATACAAGCATAGAACTCCTTTTGTTCGTCGGATGGTTCTGGGAATTTATACTTGTTTTCCACAGGCTTAGTTGGTAGTTTTGAATTAGACCTTTTTTGCATTTGCATTTTTGGCTTTTTTTTCATACATTTTTCTCTAAATAATCAGTCATCAATACTCAGTCATCAATACCTAAATTCCAACCCTGCTTGACTCACTGACTTGAGCAAGTCGGTTGGAATTGAGTATTTTGTATTGAATTATAAACTCCCACACAGACGCATAATAGGAATTAAGAAAGCTTTATCCTCCTTTTGCAAGGAGTGGATTTTAGACAAAAACACGGTTTCTTCAGTTCCAAAATAGGGATTACGCCTGGTTTCCACAGTGACAATCCACCTCTCGCCCTTTTCCGTTTTTGTGGCACTCCAAAATCTAAAGGGCAATTCACCAATGGCATGCCGGGGTAAGAGACGAACCATCACAAACAACTCTTCAATGGTGGGTATTTCCCAGTCCACATATTTGGACTTGGCATCAAGAGAAACGATCTCTTGTTCGCTTTGTTCATAAGTTCTTAAGACGCGCTGCCCTGCACTCTTTTTTTGGCCTGTGCTGGAATAACAATATTCTGTGGGGGCCAAAAGATAAGTGGGCTCAAAACACATATTAAAGATTTTGCCGTTGCGATCTCTGGGCATTGAGGCAATCTCGTGAATCCAACAACGATCTTGATAGCCTTGTCTGACTTGGTTGCGCCATTGGCTTCGCAAGTCTTGTTCTAATTCTGGGACGGTCATACCCTTTTTCTGCGCGACGGCTTGGAGGGCTTGTTGATGTTGTTCGCCTTTGTTGGGATGAGCATAAAACTCTTGTTCGTACAACATCTGGTAAATGTCTTGCAAGCTACTGACTTCATTGGCTTGTTGTGCCTGGTTTGGCAAGTGGCCATTTTCCGCTTGGCCGGTTAGGGCGTAACAACACATTGTCAGGCCTAACACAACTTGAATGAACTTGGTTTTCTTCATCATGGTTTTTTCTCCGTAGTGTTATTGCCAAATATAGGGATAGCTAAGTTGTGGACAATTTCTGACAGGCAGAACAAAAGCAGACCCTTTATCATGTAAATCAGTCACATAGGTTCGATAAACCTTGGCGATATTTCTAACTGAAATGACCTCTGTTGACAAACCCCACCAGGTTTGCTGCGTTTTTGCGGTGGCACTCCAAAATGTGAGGGGAGGCTCACCTACTGAGGGTTCTGGTAATAAGCTTCTCATAGCAAATAACTCATCAATGGTAGGAAGCCTCCAATCCTTAAATTGGCTGTTTGCATTGAGTTGAGCCAATTCTTGTGTGGCCTCTTCGTGTGTCATTTCTTTCCTCTTGCCAGTTACCTTCGCTGGAGTTCCAATTGGTGGACAACGCCATTGGCTTGTTTCTAGGTAACTTGGCTCAAAGCATAATTTATAGACTATGCCACTTTTGTTATTTTCAGGGATTGAAACCAGGCCTCGCATTTCACAAGCGTCTTTGTCAGCAAGATATTTCCGTTGTCGCCAATGTTGTGTTAGCGCCTCTTTGAATTGAGAGAGGCCCATACCTTTTTCTTGGGCAATCTCTTGGAGAATAGCCTCATCGCTTGACTGCGTATGAACATAAAACTCTTGTTCATAAAGCATACTGTAGATTTCTTTTAGAGTTTTAGTTTCCCCAGGTAGAAAGACGATTTTTTGTGGTCCAAACGGGCCTTGTTGTGGTTGCCCTGATTGGGCATTTGTAGCCGAGACGGCTTGATGCATTATGCTATCTAACTTTGTCAACCAGTGTTTGACAGGCTTTGCCAGTTGTTCTGGCTGCAAGGGTTGTTGAGATAAATCGCTTCCACCAAGCAGCAATAGAATATCAGCATAAGTTTTTTTCTGAGGCGGTTGAGGAGGCCCATTGTATTTAATCCGTTCATGATAAAAGGCCAAAAAAGCCTGACTGGCTTCTTTTGAGGCAAAGTAGGCAATCACCGATAATTCAAGCGCGTCTTGTCCAGCGGATTCTTGAATATTTCCCAATATCAGTCCATCCAGCTTTTGTGCTTGAGATAATTGGTGTAGTCGTTGATTGGCCTCGACTCTTTGACTGAAATCGCCAGTGAAATAGTCTAGCGGTTTTTCGCCAGTGAGAGACTGTACTTTTACAGCATCAGGGACTTGGCTTAGGGTGTTTTGAAGCACTTTTTCAAAATCATCATAACGCATACTTAAATTTGTTTGGCGTGAAAGGGTTTTGACAAAGGGCAATATTCCATAAGCGCGTGCGTTGTTTGGTGGCGTGCCACTGGCATGACTGGCTAATGGAAAGACAGCAAATAGAAAAGCCCATACAATTGGGATTAACCGGTTTTTGTTGATCATCATTTAATTTTTATCAGTTGAGTTGGTAGATAGACTATTGGGTTTTCGCCATCTCACAATGGCATAAAGTATCATCCCCCCAAAAAAGAGTGTTATGGCAAGTTGTTGGCCTAATGTTAAATTAAACGTACCTATCATGGCAGTCAGATCACCTCTCAAAAAGGTGATCATAAAATAAGTGAGGGACAACAAAACTAAGCCCATCGCTGTTATTTCTCCAACGGGTTGAGTGTTTTGATAATACCTTTTATAGCCCATTAAAAACAGAAAAATGGCTAATGTACTCAAGCCATAATAGAACTGTGTTGGGTGAATCGAAAAATGAGGAAAGGCTGCCCCAGCAGGTGAGGAGTCTGGAAAATGCATCCCCCACGGCAGCTCAGTTGGCAATCCATAACAACAACCCGCTGAAAAGCACCCCAAAGTCCGTTGTATTGCCAAGGCTAATATGGCATAAGGAAACAAAAAGTCTAAGGTGGCTAAAAAGGGGATGTGTTTGAGTTTGCAATAAAGCCACATCATCACTAAAGTCGCCAATAAGGTTGGAAAAGAGGCAAAATCGCGTGTTCTGTTCCAAAATTGAAAAATGCCCTTGACTTCAATGAGGGTGACATTTTGAAATAAAAACAGTTGTATCAGTGGCCCTCCAATGAAAATAGCCGCTATCACAATGAGACAAAAGTTGTAGATATCCACCAAAGACAGTGTTTTTCTTGGAAAATAAAGCAATACGGGGATGATACTCACGACAAACGCGAGTAGCATAGCGGCCCCGTAACTGGATATGACATAACCACCCATGTTAATCAGTGTTGGATGCATAATTAATTCGCCTGTTAACCCATTTACCGAGAAGGTGGGGTGGATTGTGCTACTGTTGATGGTCCATTACTGGAATTAAGAATGCACGAGCTTTTGTTTTATTCAAAGACATCACATAAGGCCTATAAATTCTAGACCCTCTAATACTATCTATTGCAAGCCCCCATACCATATCAGCTTGTCCAGTTTTCTTGGTAGAACTCCAAAATAGGTAAGGTTCTTGACCAACTGCTGGTTTTGGCAATAAATGACTCATAACAAATAATTCATCAAGTTGAGGTATTCTCCAATTATCAAAACGACCTCTTTGATTAAGATCTTCTAATTCCCGCTTGATGTTTTCATGTGTATCTTTTATCCATTTGCCATTGTTTTGAGGCTTTTTTGAACGAGGGGGACACCGCCAAGCTCTTTTATGATAGAGATAACCGGGTGCATACCACAAGTGATACACACTTCCTTGATTATAGGGATGTTTTGAATAGATTTCATGCATCCAACAGCCAAGAAATCGGCGAGCGACTAATCGTTTTTCTCGATTGTTTTGCCAGGCATCATTTATTCTTTGCCATGATGACAGCCCTTTTTCATTTGCCACTTGTTGGAGTACTTTTTCATCTCCTTGTCTTGAAACAGCATAAAATCTTTCCTCATACAACATGCTATAAATCTCTTTCAAGGATTTAGCCCCTTGCAGCTGAGGTGGAGAGGTTATTTTATTTGGCGATTGCCTTCCAGCATTTTGAACTTGCGTTTGCTGTTGATTTTGTATTTCCTCTCCACCGAGAGAGCCCACAATATCGAAAACTTTTGGATTACAGGTAGAATTCGCATTATCAGGTTTTGAAGAGGTTTCTAAATCTGAAGCCCCTAGTAGAACTGTAATATCGTCTACTCTTTTCTGTTTTTTCTGGCATGGTTGCTGGGTTCGCGTTGTCACCAAGTCTGGTTGTTTGGAAGGTGATGATGGCTGAATAGAGGGGTGTTGTGATTCTCTTTTCCCTAGCGACTGTTTGATTTGTCCACCTATTTGTTCAAGACGCTCCTTGATAACTTCAGGCTTCACATCTTGCACTTTGATGCCTTCTTCATTCCCAAACGTCTCATATTGCTCGGAATTTAGCAAATAAACGCGCACTATCACATACACAGCCTCTTCTACTAAATCCTGCATAATGTGACCAAAAATAACGCCGTCTAATTTTTCTTGCTTAGACAGCCCTTGCAACTGTTGCTTGACAGTGTCTTCAGCCACCGGTTCAATCGTCACTTCCGGGCTTTCGGCCGTTTGATAGTTGATTGGCGGTTGATCGACAAAAGACCGTACTTTTATGGCTTTTTGTTGGAGTATGCCAGAAAAAATAAAACTAATATTGTTGCCAATATTTAAATCTGGAGAAACTTCCAACGATAAGGGAATCATCCCATATTCATCAGCAGCATAGACAAGTGAGCCAACACTTAAAGTCAGCATGATTATCCCTGTCCTAATTATCTTCATTTGAACTCTCCTCCAAGTGAATCCACTACATCGTCTGGTGATTGTATATATGAACCCTCTAATTTATCCACAATATCTTCTTGCGTATTAGGAGACTGTCTCTCAATGGGAGCTTGTGAACCTCCTAATTGATCCACAATATCTTCTGTTGCTTGTGGAGGGGTTAGCGACGGTTGTTGAGTTTGCTGTGGCTGTACTGGCGGTTGCACTTGTGACGATAGCCACTGTTTGATTTCTTGGCCTACTTGTGCCAGACGCTCCTTGATAAGCTTCGGTTTCACCGCCGCCACTTTAATACTCATTGCCTCATCTTGCCCAAATGTCTGGTACTGGCCAGGATTCGTCGTCAAGTACACACGCGCTATAACATACACGACATCTTTCACTAAATCCTGCATGATGTGACCAAAAATAAGGCCTGTTAAATTGTTTTTGGCCGATAGGGCTTGTAATTGTTGTCTGATCGTGTCTTCAGTCACCGGTTCAATCGTCACTTCAGGACTTTCTGCAGTTTGATAGCCAATGGGTGCTGCTTGCTGAATCAGCATTGTGGTGAGTCCTTGCTTTTGAAGTACTTCTTCTGAAAAATAGGCACTCACATTTTTTCCAATGTCTAAATCTGAAGAGACTTCCTCAGAGAAGGGAATGATCCCATAATTGGAATCAGCAAATGATCCACCGCCCTGAGGTGTCGGCTGATGCTCTGGTATGGGAGGCAGTGAGACACAAGCCGTCAAAATAAGCATCATGACTGCGCTGATTATCTCTTTCATCTTGATCATTTTAATGACCTCGCTAGACGGAGAATGTCTGAATCAGAATGTGATATCGCTTCGTACTGCGTTTCAGCGAATCGGTGGGTCTCGCTCCGCTCTACCCACCCTACAAAATACTTTTTTATTTA
>JAYQWI020000617.1:0-2076 GCA_035871815.2 Candidatus Parabeggiatoa communis | reverse complement strand
GGATCGTGCGCTTCTGTTAAAATACCTGCCTAAATCCTTACCGTTCACCATCCTAATCCTTTGATTATGAGCCTCAACCTCATTACTGTGAGCCGCCAAGTATTCATCAGCCTTTGCAACGCTTGTTGAGCAGTTGACGCTTATCCATCTTGAGTTTATTAACTCCCTTTTAAACCATTTATCATCACTAATCGCGTCGTTTTTGGCTATTCGCGCCACAACTATCGCATCAATAGCCGCTTGTTTGTCTTCGCGGTTATGCCATTGCGAACCGCTTTCTTGTCGAGAATAGTCAGCTTTGGCCACCGCAATTAGGCATTTCTTGACCATCTCAATATCAAACTTGCCATCTTTAACGAACATCTCAGTTACTAATTCGGCTTCTGTCTTACTTCCATATTTCTCAAGTTCAATAATATTGTCCAGTTTTAAGTCTGGAATTGTGATGTTAGATACCCCTGAACTGCCATTCAGAAGTAAGTCAAGCACTGCGTCAAGCGGCTTCTTTTCAGGGTTAGAACTCATCGTTGATGCAATCCACGCATGAAGTGGATACGCTTTACTGTTCACTTTACCTTCAATCTTCAATGAATAAATTTTCATGATTAGCCTCTTTTTGATTTTGAGTTGTTACAAAAAAACTCCGATTTGAGTAAAAAATTAAGCGCCAAAGGGATAACCTTTTATGCGATAATTTGCATAGAGACTTACCGCGTCCCCTTTAGATGAATGCCCAAGTAAAGGAAAACCAAAATTCTCAAATATTTGAGAACCTTTAGTCTCTTTTTTGTCATATATAAAGTATTTGTATGACAACACGACATACATGGAGCGCAATTGCTTTGGTTGAAAGTCATCAGGATTAGTGGGTACGGCATCAGCTATATCGCCCCCTTCCGCAATACTCAGTCGGTTTCCAAAACCTGCGTCACGCGCCGCTAAACCCAGTACATTGCCCTTTTCCTTGCCTTCTTTACGGCGACCCCATGCGCGATTTAAACTGATATTTATACTTAACTTGGTAGATTCATCAGTGTCATACTCGCTAAAGTCGAGTTTATTCAGGATTGGTAAACATAAGCCGGCTTTAACCATTTCTTGCAATTCCTTAATTTTCCGAACAATTACCGCACTGTGGGCAAGCGTATAAATCTCATAGTCGTCACTAGGTTTTGACGATTGTTCATTTTTCAATTGCCCATGAAAAACCATCCTGTTAGTCTCTTTCTTGATGGGTGTCAACGTTGCGATGCCCACAGTCATCAGCAACACTTCGGTTGCGCGTCGCCCTGTTAAACACATCAAGCCTAGTACCATATTTACAAATTTTTCACGTCCAGATCGCTTTGAATTAATTAATGCTAGTCCCGTTTTGACTATAGAATCGGGGTTATTTATCACGAAATACGTGCGCCCCTCTTTTTCTCGTTGAGCACCTATGCCCGTAGTCAAAATTAATAAGCGGGCTTTTTCACTTTCAATATAGTCCTGTTTCTCTTTTTCTGTGATGTCTAGTAGCCTTATTGCTATATGAGAATTGTTAGCCTTCTGATATTTGTCTCGACAATACATTGATAAATGCTTACCCTTGTAGTGTTTTCTGATTGCTCTGTGATAAGCTGTTCGATCCGATCTCAATGTTGCCTGTGTTACTTTAGCCCTGCGATCTGCCAGCGTCCCCACACAAAGCCTTCTGACTTGATTTATAACCGATCTCGCTTTCCTCTCACTCATTGAATCGTCGTGTATTATGTCAAACGGCTTTGATTTTTTATCAAGATAATACTCCAAAGCGATTGATTTACCTTTAAAATCAGCATCTAAGACGATGCCGTAACGCCTATCAATCGCTTCTAGTCGATTTAAAAAGAGTTCAATATCTTTTTGTTTTGCCATATTAATCAAAAAATCCTTTATCCGTGTGTACTAAATTATCCAAGAAAGCCTTTATCTATGCGCTCTGACATCGTCAATCACTCAAGAAAGCCTTTACCCGTGCGCACTGATATTACCTGCCATTATTCAGGAAAGCCCATTTACGCACTGACATCGCCGATCACTCAAGAAAGCCTTTAT
>JAYQWI020000616.1:0-1984 GCA_035871815.2 Candidatus Parabeggiatoa communis | reverse complement strand
TCAAGCCGGCTAGTCAATTATTGATTGATGAATTCAATACCGCACGGCTTAGCAATCAATCTATTTTGTATATTTCTCATGATGCTATCATTATGCCATTTGTGGCTTATATAAATGGAATAACAGAAATAGATGAAAAACAAATCGTTCACTTTTTACAAGGTTATGAAATCATAAAGAGTTCCTCGCAAAGCCTTGAACTCAATTTTATTAATATCGAATAGAAGTGTGATAACAGCGTAGGTGAGGATTATCGGATATAGTTGCCAAAAAAAAGTTTCATGCCAAACCTGCCAGGTTTGCCAAACCCGGCAGGTTTTTACAGGGAACAAAACTTTGTCTTACGGAGTATACTCCGGCGATAAGATAGATAAATCAAAGAGACTTATCTTTACCCACAAGTAGATTGTAAATATCGTACAAACTTTAGTTTGCGTTCGTTCCAACTTTAGTTTGCGGGGGCATTTTGCAAAAGCCCCAACAACCCCGCTTCATCAATCACATTGATTCCCAAAGTGCGCGCTTTTTCCAATTTACTACCTGCCTTTTCTCCGGCCACCACATAATCCGTTTTTCTGGAAACACTGTTACTCACTTTCGCGCCTAATGCTTGCAAACGTGCTTTAGCGTCATCACGAGTCATGCCAGTTAAACTACCTGTTAAAACAAAGGCTTTTCCCGCTAACGCTTGTGCTGTCGCGACAAGGGATTCATTTTGAGGCCACTGTACGCCCACTGCTTGTAAGCGTTGAATGACTTCACGATTATGGGGTTGTTGAAAAAAGGTGACAATAGATTTAGCCGCGACTGGCCCTATATCCGGGATTTGTTTTAATTCCCGCCTTGTCGCTGACATCAGTTTTTCTAAGTCGCCAAACTCTTGTGCCAGAAGACGGGCCGTTGAGTCTCCCACTTCACGGATGCCCAGTGCATAAAGAAAACGATCTAAAGTAGTTGATTTGCTCTTTTCTATCGCCTTCATCATTTTATCGGCCGATTTCTGACCCATGCCTTCTAAACCGGCCCATTGTTCATGGCTTAAAGTGTAAATGTCAGCAAGATTCTCAACCAGTTCATCTGCTATCAATTGCTCAACCCGTTTTTCACCTAAACCTTCAATCTCCATAGCACGGCGCGAAGCAAAATGTTGTAAAGCCTCTTTGCGTTGCGCTGGACAAAACAGCCCCCCAGTACAACGGGCTACCGCTTCATCTTCTACGCGGCTGACATCGGAACCACAAACGGGACAATGATCGGGTAATACAAAGGGTTGGCTATTTTCAGGGCGCTTTTCTGGCAAAATGCGCACGACTTCAGGTATCACATCACCAGCACGACGCACGATTACCGTGTCGCCCACGCGCACATCTTTGCGATCAATTTCATCTTGATTGTGCAAAGTGGCATTCGTGACTGTCACCCCGCCTACATTGATCGGCGCGAGACGCGCAACTGGTGTTAATGCGCCTGTTCTGCCGACTTGTACATCGATCTCTAACAGTTGAGTCAGGGCTTCTTGGGCAGGGAATTTATGGGCAATTGCCCAGCGGGGTGCGCGGGAAACAAAACCAAGTGTTTCTTGTTGATCAAGACGATTGACTTTATACACCACACCGTCGATATCAAAAGGTAAAGCTTCGCGCTGTGTCAATATATCTTGATAATACTCTAAACAGCCTTGAACACCTTGGACAACCTGCATCTGCACAGAAATCGGAAAACCCCAGACTTGCAAACGCTGTAAAATCTGATCGTGGCGATCAGGTAATTCAGCCCCTTCAACCACACCGACGCCATAACTCAAGAAAGTCAATGGACGCCTAGCAGTGATACGTGAATCCAATTGACGCAAGCTACCCGCTGCCGCATTGCGCGGATTAGCAAACGTTTTTTCACCTTTAGCCGTTTGCAGCCGATTGAGTTTTTCAAAACCACTTTTCGGCATAAACACTTCACCACGCACTTCTAATACAGGCGGATAATC
>JAYQWI020000615.1:0-3454 GCA_035871815.2 Candidatus Parabeggiatoa communis | reverse complement strand
TGCGGGGGTGTTAGAAATCAGGGGCGATTTTACTCAACAATCAACTCATCCCGGTTCTCAGAACAACTACAATTATCGCCGCAATTTTTTTGCTAATGGCAGCCATAAAGTCATACTCTCTGGTAGTCAAGCCCAACAGGTGAGTTTTCAGTATCCGGCCAGTGGTGAATCGCACTTTAACATTTTGGAACTCACGAACACTTCAGAAGAAGGCATCACATTCAAAACGAAAATTGCTGTCACTCAGCTTTTTGAACACCACCGTAAACCGTTCACACTGGCACAAACGTCTGATTTTGTTGATTATGATCGCGATTCACGGCTGGATAATGTCGATCCTTATCCAAGCGATTCAAATGACACCTGTTATGCCGTGACAGAAATCCCGACCGCCGAGTGCGAAAACCTACTGGCCCTTTATGAGCAAACAAATGGACACTCTTGGATAAACAAAACGGGCTGGAAAGTCACAACCCATCCTTGTAATTGGTATGGCGTATCGTGTCGTGATGGGCATGTGACAGGAATAACGCTACATCAAAACCGACTCAATGGACTGATGCCCACTGAATTAGGCAACCTGAACAATCTGGAATACCTGGTTTTGTGGAATAACCAATTGCGTGGCAATATACCGCCAGAGTTAGGCAATTTGGACAGTTTGATGTACCTCTATCTTGGGCCAAATCAACTGACGGGAAACATTCCAGCAGAATTGGGCAACCTAGATAATCTAGAACACCTTTACTTGTCTAACAACCAACTCAATGGAAAGATGCCAGCAGAATTAAGCAAGCTGGGCAAATTGAAACGTCTTCACCTTAATAATAACCAACTGTGCGGAGAACTGTCTCTTTCGTTGAGCAGCCTGAATGGTTTGTTGAAATTTAATTTCGACAAAAATCACTTAACCGTTTCTGATCCAGAACGGATTGCCTTTTTGGATGGCAAAAAACCGGATTGGAAAACGGCACAAACTCCTGTCAGTCAGTGTCAATAGGAGAACACTCATGAAGCGAACTATCAAAAAATGCCCTTGGCAGGAAACTCAAACCTGTTCACGCCAAACACGATGGCGCAACGACTTTGCACAGTGGACAATAGCAGGATTATTAGCGGTTTCTATAATAGGCCATGTTGTGCCCTCAATCGCTATTGCAGCCACTATCCAAGGAATAGCCTTCATAGATTTTAACGATAATGGGGTTATGGATAGCTGTGAGTCGCCACAGGCTAATACGCCCGTTTTTATTATGGATAATACCCTGATTGATGCTGGGCAAGGGGGATTTTTTACGGCCATGACAGATGCGAATGGTCGTTATCAATCGACAACACATAATGCAGGCTCTTTTAGCATTTGGAGCGACATCCCCTCTGGACTAAGACAAAGTCTGCCCGAAATAGAAGAAGGTAGCGTGACGCATGATTTCACGATAACCGGGCGCAACGACAGCGTCACAATTGACTTTGGTTTCTTTAACCCAGTTATTGACCAGAGCCAAAATCAAGCGCCAACCATCACTGTGCCCAATAGCGCGATGACAGTCGATATGGATAGCCCCGCCAGCTTCAGTGCCACAGTGGCTGATCCAGAAGGGGATAGTCTCTGCACGGTTAATTGGGACTTTGATGATGCTAGCACGGCTGATAGTCTGGAAACCAAGCATACCTATACCGAACCGGGGACTTACACAGCCACCCTCAATGTGATGGATGCGCGAGGCGCGACTGGCAAAGCCAGCGTTGATGTGACTGTTAAGAACGTGCTACCAACCGTTAATTTGGTTGCCCATTCAGACACCATCAGTATTTGTGGCGATGCCGCCCGTTTTACCGGAGAGGTGACGGATACAGCAAGCGATGAACTGACTCACTTGTTAGATTTTGGTGATGGCAACACTGTCAAGGCGGCAAGTGCTAATCATACTTATGACTCTCAGGGCAGCTACACGGCAACCTTGACCAGCACAGATCGCTTCGGTGGTGTGAGCCAAAAAAGCGTGACTGTCACCGTCAGCAATACGACACCGACCATTGAAATGGAAGAAAACATGATGGCGACTGTCAACCAAGTCACCCAATTTACAGGTAAGTTAATTGATCCTGATTCTTGTGATAGCCATACTTATCAATGGGATTTTGGTGATGGCACTACAGCTGATACGCTTAATGCTTCACATACCTATATGAAAAGGGGTGAAGAATATACAGCCATTTTGATCGTAACTGATAAATTCGGTGGAGTCAGTACCAATAGCTTAAAAGTGAAGGTTGTAGGTTCACCACCCGTCGTTGAATTAGGAGAGAATATTGTCTTAGCCGTCGGTGAACTGTTTACTTTTAATGGCGCTATCAGCGATGCCGATGGTAATGCGCCCTATCAGTATGAATGGCTATTTGGTGAGGGGGGGGAAACCTCAACGGGTACTTTGACCAGCAATATAGCTACAACTCCAGTCAATCAAAGCATTCAACAGGCTTTCACGGATTCAGGTCGATTTACCGTGACTTTAAAGGTCACCGACAATGATGGCACTGGTTCAGATAGTATGAATGTCACTGTCAGAGGGCTTAATGCGACTCCTTGCAATGAACCGACAGTTGTTTCCACGCAAAGTGGCAATTGGCATGATCCCATCTGGCAAGTCACGAATCAGCAAAATGCTCAACCTAGACGACTTGAATTAGGCGATTTTATTAAGATTCAAGCTGGACATACCATAACGGCTCCCAATTCCAGAATCGAACTTGGAATTGGCACGCTTTGTAATGAAGGCACATTGCAAAGTCGCGACAATCTATTTGGTCAAGCAGCGACACGGGTGGAAATCCATGGGGAGGCTGTTCACAACAAAGGCATCATTAAAGGTAAAGACGGTGTCCACGGTAATTGTGGACAACAAGCGGGTGCTGGTAGTCGCATTCTTATCATGGCAAAAGAGGTCAAGAATGAAGTAGCCCCAACGGGTTTAATCCAAGCCGGAAATGGTGGTAATGCCCCTCAAGGTGCCAAACATCCCTGCCCCGCTCAGCGTTGTGGCGAAGGTCAAGATAGTTATGCAGGTCAAGGTGGAAGTGTCGAAATCTATTCTGGCACAACCTACAATACCGGCAAAATCATTTCAGGCGATGGTGGCAATGCCGGTGCCGCACATGCACAAGCCTTAGGCGGTAATGGGGGCGCTTTGCGAATAACGACCAATACCGATGACGAATCGCCTTCACTTTCCACAGGAATGCTTGTCAGTGGCAAAGGGGGCAATATTTGCGCCCCAATCGCGGGGTGGCAACGGTGTTGCTATGGCGGACGACTTTCCCGTCCCGGAAGAGGGGGGGATATGCATCTGTTTCTAGAGGTTTTAGGCGGAACAGTAAAGGGGCAACCTGGCAGTACGCTTTACTATGATCCGATTAACCTGAGAGCGGATAGCAGTCTAAACATTGCCGGTTT
>JAYQWI020000614.1:0-4041 GCA_035871815.2 Candidatus Parabeggiatoa communis | reverse complement strand
GCCGTTATTACTTTTCAAGGAAGGACAGTACAAGAAATCAAAGCGGCATTTAGAGACTCGATTGAAGATTATCTTGACTTTTGCGCCGAACTAGGTGAAGAACCTGAAAAACCTTATTCTGGTGACTTGAGATTAAAATTGCCACCACATACAGAGAGATATTACTAGGTGGGCAATAATCTTTGCCCACCCTACAACATTGAGGAGACTTAAAACAATATGCTGCAATTGATGAGAAAAACCCTGCTTAACAAATATTTATGGTTAATATTTCTCCCCCTGCTCATTGGCTGGATGATGTTAGCTGAGCGTTTGGATAGGAGAACCTATAAAGCCATGTATTATCAACTGAATACCGTTAAACAAATCTGGGGGGGCGATCTCGCCCAACCTATGCCCTCTGTACGCTACAAGCTCTTTGGTTCCGATGTCTCAAGCTTAAGCAAAGGCGAACTCCATGCTTCCGATATTGCCGTCACCCTCAAAGTCGATTATCGGAAAAAAGGCTTAGTCTATTATACCGGCTATCATGCTGAATTTACCGGAAAATACACCATACAAAATCCTGAAAAGGAGAATATCTACCTCTCCTTCATTTTTCCCTATCCGACCAAGCAAGGAGAAGGGGTACTGCAAAATTTCAAATTGCTAGTGAATGGGAAAGAAAACCTTGACGACACTGAATATCAACCCAATATAGCCTTATGGACTGGCCTACTCGGCCCCTCTGACGCGCTTAACATCACCATTCAATATGATGGTAGAGGCCTCAAGGAATTTGCTTACGGATTTGAACCCGGTAAACAAATCAACAATCTGACTATGACGGTAGATGTTCAAGGCGCTAAAAATCTGGATTATGCCGCATCAACCATGCCCCCCACTGAACCCTCACAAGAAACACCCCAAGGCAAAATTTTGAGTTGGAAACTCGATAAAGCACTCACAGAACTCAATATCGGTGTCGTACTGCCTGACAAACTCAATATTGAAAAACAACTGTTTGTCATGACTTCCCGCGCCCCAGCCTTCTTTTTATTGTTTCTCATTTCCCTCGTTGCCATTCTTCGACTGACCGGAGAAAGCCTGAACTTCATCCAAATAGCGGTCACCAGTATCGCTTACTTTCTGTTCTACCCCCTATTTGCTTATCTCGTCATCTATTTAGGCCTGATTTTCGCCTTCATCATCTCATTTACCAGCATTGGCCTACTGATATTGAACTATATCAGAATCCTGCATGGCCTCAAAATCGCCCTAGCCGTCGTCACCGCTTATCTCTTTTATTTAGGCCTCACCTCCTTATCAGCCTTGTTACCCACCTATACTGGCCTAATCCTAACCCTCGAAGGTGTCGTACTCATGGGGATTATCATGCAAGTGCTATCACGGCATAAAGATCTCAAAATAGGTGAATTACTCGGTTTATCTCGGACAGCGTCCAAACAAGAAACGCAAACGGAAACCGGCCATGAAGTCATTGATAAACAGGATATGTCTTTCACAGAACAAGCCGATTTTTCTCAAGAGACTCAACTGAAAACCCCTGATGGAAATGAAGCCGCATCCAAAGAAGGGGTGGCTATCACAGAACAATCTGCTTTATCCGACAAACGCAAAACTGAGGAGGATCATTAATCATGAAACGAGAGCATCATCACTATTGGCATCCTATCCGAATGGGATTATTAGGCTTCCTGTTTTTCAGCCTCCCGCAACTCTTTGCTGAAACGCCAGAAACCGCCGAACCCCTTTCTCTCTCACAAATCAAATCAGGCCAAGTACTGCTTTCTTGGGAAGAACTGAAAACCCTGCTTGAGGAAATTGAACTCCTGAAACAAAACCTTGAGAAACTGAAAACAGAACAGGCGAAAAAGGAAAAAGCCCCAAAAGAAACGCTACCGGTTGAATACACCCTCACCCAATCCCACTTGACCGGAAAAGTCAAAGGCCTCTCGGCACAGTTTCAAGCTCAATTTTCCGTACAAATCTTAAAAGAGGGTTGGCTCAAGATACCCTTTTTCCAAAACGATATTGGCATTGAAGCCGTTAGCATCACAGTGCCAGACACCGCAGCAGAAACGGGCTCAATCGCCAATCAAGGGCACAGTAAAGCACTTGCACAATTTGTGCGAAACGCTCAAGGTTACGACTTACTCGCCAAAGGCCCCCAATCCTTTGCGATTCAAGTCACTTTTCGTGCCCCCATTCAAGTGAATGAACTCACTTATACCCTGTCTTTTCAGCCCCCTCGCGCCGTCATTAACCAGATCAGCTTGCAGATTCCTGAAAAAGGGGTCAACGTCATTCAGAAAACCGCTCACAGTCAAGTCATTCAAGAAAACGAGATCACAACCATTGAAAGCGTTCTCAGTGAACGTGAAACCCTCAAAATGAGTTGGCAAGTCGAAAAAGACAGCAGTCTCAATAGAAAGAGCAGCGCCCTACTCCACACTTTAGCCTCCGTTGACAAATCTGAGATTACCGTCTTCAGCACCCTCGTCTTGAAACACATCGCCTCACTGAATGAGATCGCCTTTCGTTTTCCCTTAAACGTCGAAATTATCACTGTCACCAGTTTAGATATTGAACAATGGTCGATTGAAAAATTGAAAGACGCACAACTGATCAAAATTGCCGGGCAAACCGATCCCCGCAGCGCGATTAACATTGATCTCTCCTACCGACTGCGTTTAGCCTCCCTACCAACCGACATCGCCATACCCACCGTAGACGTGATCGGCGTCGACAGCTTTGAAGGATTTATGGGCGTTGAAGCACTGGGCAATCTGGAAGTTCATGCCAAACCACTCAAAAAAGGGGTACTGATTCCCGCGAAAAACCTCCCTAAAAGACTCTGGCAAAAAGCCGCCAATCCCCTCCTGTATGGCTACCAATTTTACGGCAAAGCCTTCAGCCCCTCACTCAGCATTAAAGGTTATCAAGATATTCAAACCGTCGTAGCCAATGTCGATCTCGTAGACTGTGTCACGCACAGAACCCTTGAAGGGAAAAGCATTACGCGCATTCAGTATTTCATCCGCAACAATGACAGACAATTTCTAACCCTCACGCTACCGAAAAACTCACGCCTTTGGCAAGCGTTTCTCAATGGCAAACCCGTCAAACCGGCTCAAAAAGACACCGGCGAAATCCTGATACCGATGAAAAAATCAAGCTCTCAAGGGGGCGAACTAGAATCATTTTCCCTTGAAATAGGGTACATTACGGAAGTCAGCAAACTCAGCCTCAAAGGCGACATTCTCAATCAACTGCCCGCAATTGACATACCCATTAGTTACCTCAGATGGACACTCTATCTACCTGAATACTATGAATATTCACGATTTGAAGGGCTACTCAAACAAATTACGCAGTTTTCAAAAGCCGCGACACTGCTTCATTTGAGCAAACCTCAAATTGACATTCCCACTCAAGGCCGACGTTTTTTGTTTGAAAAATACCTGATAGTTGATGGTAGGCCGTATATTCGCGGAAAATATGGGCAATTTCTGGGCAATGACATCTTTCTCTCCCTTCATTCCGATAGACCATTTAGAAGTGGGCCCAAGCGTATGGATAGGAGATCAAAAACAAACAACGCTTATGAGCCTAAAGAGATGTCTGATGAAATGTCCCAACAACAAGTCGCGCCTAATATGTTATTTTAATGGAAACTAACTTGGATAAGGGGATCGTAGAGACGCGATGCTTCGCGTCTCTGAGACGCGACGCATCGTTCTTGGGCCAACAACATGTAATGTTCAGCCGGGTGACAAGGCCCAGCAATATTAAAGGTTTTTTTCATATCAGTTATCACAGTTATCAGTTATCAGTTATCAAAACATTGATATTCACTATTGGAAAGGCCAACTAATGTATCTGACAAACTAGAGAAAATAGTTTTAATTATATATATAGCATTTCCCTTTTGCATGGAATAGAATAAAAAAATAAACGCAAAAGACGCACGCAAAAGAGGCTTTCAAGACTCTAGTGCAGGAAAGCGGAAATCTTCAGACCACCCAGCCAACAGCTAAA
>JAYQWI020000613.1:0-7722 GCA_035871815.2 Candidatus Parabeggiatoa communis | reverse complement strand
GATCAGAATACTCATATTTGGATTGACCTTGTTTTTTTTTAACTAAAAAACTTCAACACACACAGAGTACCACAGAGTACTACAGAATATCGCGTCTATACGATTTTTTGTAGAGACGCGATGCTTCGCGTCTCTTTCTTAGTTTTTCCGTGGCAAAATAGACCCGAAGCCACTCACACAAGTCATTGATTTGTAATACCACCACGGGTTTGTAGGGACTACCCAAAGACTTGGCCCTGAAGGCAAGGATTACGATCTGTATTCTTATGGGGCCGATGGCAAACTGGGTGGGGAAGGTGAATCGGCTGATATTCGGAATGGGGCTGGAAAAAAACGGTGAGGGGTTGTTGTAGGGTGGGAGCGTTGTTGGCAATGAAGTCAAGATCAACCTATAACCCTATCGCCCGCTTGCCCACCATCCTGATTTAAACAAAAATTGCAAGGTTTCTCGTAGGGTGGGATCGTGGGCGTTTTGATATTCGTTTAGGCCTTAAATCGTTCCAAACACATGCCCACCATTTGCCTACCACAATCGTAGCTATTTTGTAGAACAACCTATCTATTAATTGCAAATAAATCAATATCTTATCGCGCCATGCAAAGAAAGCGCAGAAAAGAATATGAGAAATAAAAAAAGCCCCTTGGCTGGGGAGCCTTGGGGCTTTGTCAGGTGAATGGAGCAAAACACGCCATTACGGATTTTTGTTTTTGAGTTTACCAGCGAGGTGCTTGATTAACCGCTTCCTGTCTAAAAACGAAATTCACTTCACTCGAAATTTCGTTAGAACTGAAATGAGGATCTTGTATTATTAGATCATTTGGATCAGTATCAGGATCATTGTCATTCTGATATTCATCTTTCATATCCTTAGTTGTCTTTTTTACGGCTTCGTTTACTTCTCCAAATAACTCAGAAACAGATAAACCAGACTGAGAAAGAACTTCTAATAAGTGTCTTGTGTAGATACTGTTTTCGTCTTGAATCCCGCTGCCTACAGCAGGGCGATCTATGGCTGTGGCATAAGCCAAAAAAGTGTGCGCGGGCATTGTTAAGCTTTGATTTGCTCCGACATTTGCTCCTTCTACTTCGATATCATATTTTGGGCCTTTTAGTACAATTGCATTGGCTTTTTTTACTTCAATTTTCATTTTCCAATTAGAATCCTTGTGTACATTGCTATTACTAGCAACTTTATTGTCGGATGAAGTGTTCGATGAACTTGTACGACAAGAATCAAGAATGACAAAATTAGGATGGGGAATGGTTTCTTCTTTTGTTGTTTCTGTTCTGCCTTCTGGCCTTTGTAGAAACGTATACACATTACCTAATGTCACAGTATTTTTCTTGAGAAGATTCACATCAGGAAGACATTTCTTATTATACTCAATACAATCAATAGGTTTAGTGCCTACAGGTATAAGATAAGTTTCATCATCTAATGCCATCCCATGTCCCGAAAAATAAAACAATCCAGCTATAACTTTGTCTTGTTGTTTTCGGCTTTCCAACAATTGTGTTTTAAATTTTTCAAGAGCTTCAAATATTGTAGCACGATTAGCGTTTTTAACCTTAAATACGATAAAACCTAAGCTCCGCAATTTTTCACTCATCTGATCCGCATCATTTTCAGCGCTGAGGATGTCATCCTTAAAAGAAATGACAGGTTTTTTGGGAGGTGGGTAAGGTTTTTGTGGTTGGTAGCGGCTATTACCAATTACTAAAGCGACACCTTGTTCTTGAGCATATTCTCCTGATGATTGAATTGGATAAGAGGTACATGCTTGAAAAAAGGAAATTGTCAGTAAGCATAATATCAGAATACGCATGATTTATTTCTCATTAATAAGATTGATAAAAAAACTTAGTTCCATAATAAGAACTATTTAACATCAAAAATCAAAATCAAAAACCCAATTTAATGAACCACTAAGATTATACATATCTTCTTTTAAACTTCCAAAATTACCGGCTAAATCCATTGTATAGCTATAGTAATCAAATGAGAGGTTATAAATCAACTTACCACCTATAAAAAATTCTTTAGTAAGTAAGCCATTAGCAGAAACACCATATCTTAAAGCGGGAGTGGGATTGACAAAATTATTACTACCAAAGAGGTTGTCACCTACGAATGATGAAAATTTATAATCACCATTCAGTCTTCCATAAGCTAAGTACACACCTATTTGATGTTTATTATTTTTTTGAAGCCATGGTTGCGTATAACCCAATCCAATAACACCCCCCTGAGTTTTAAACTTAATTTCATCTCTTGTAAGTTCGCCAGTTTCTAGTATTATTGTGGTTGCATCAATATCTGTTTTACTCCATTTGTAACCCCAAAAGAATGAAACTCGGCTATTTCTCTTTGTTATTTTCTGCAAAAATCGCGAAATAGTTTTATTTTGATGGCCTACAGTGAATGCAAAATCGTCACGCTGAAAACCGATATTAACGTTTCTATGTTGCAAGTTATCATCTCTTAAAAAAAAACTATCTTGACCTTGATCTGAGCGTTGTCCATACACATCAATGGAAACATCCCCTAAAAGAGGACGATTGCTGAAATTAACCGCCCCCCCTATTCCAAAAAAATGTAGGGTATCATCAAGCTTTTCGTAAAATGGGTCGCTGTACTTATAAGCCATTACACCATTTATTATCCTTACCTCAAATGACACACTTGGGTTTATCTGTGGCTCCAAACGTTCAATTTTATCATAATCAACTTTTCCAGCAGGTAGTGGTGGTCTTGGTGCTGTGGGCAATACAGCTTGGGTACTCACAGTATGAGTACCTGAATCATCACTCAAAACGTTTTTTACAGACAGATACCTGACATGGGCAGGATATCCTTGCTGATCAGTAACGTCCAGCGGAATATTGATGACCTGCTTTTTCTTCAGATTTTCAATAAAAGCAGCCCTTGCATAGATTTTGAGGGTACCCGTTTCTGTCGCTTTCACTGTTAGGTTCATTGTTTTTTCTTCACCACTGAGCCACTGGTTGTACCAGTTTTCTACCATCATCTCTTTGGTTGGCTCAACACAAGAAATATGTCCTACACAATAAACCTTTGAACCTATGCCATACTCGATACTTTCCTCATCCTTTTCCACAACTTCTACCTCTGAAGAAAACGAGACGGTAATGCCACCTGGTACCGTTTTATAAAGAGGATTTATAGCCGTTAACTCAAGTGTAAAGGCTTGTCCCGGCTTAACTTCAGTCTTATCCAATTTAACTATTAAGTCAGTTTCAATTCCCAGCACATTGACAAAATAGAATGATAGCAGTACAAACAAAAAAACTTTCAAGTTTTTTCTCCTTTTGTTATTAACCTGTAAGACAAGGGCTGATAAAAATAACGTCATTTAAACTTATCAATCTTATGAGGTACTTGCTGAATATTAGCCATCTGTTGGAGTTATTGGTGTTGAGGTTTTCCCTGATATTGTTGCTTCCACAGAGGTATCTGATGTTGCTGATGTTGTCTCTGGTGTTTTTTTATCAGTTAGATCATCAGCTTCTTGCTTTGTATCCGATACTTTAATATTTTCAATACTACTTAATTCAAAACTAATAGGATTACTACCTTGAATATAGATCATATAGACATCTGTTTTTACATCTGTTTTTACATCTGTTTTTTCGTCATTTAGAACCTCAACCACATTTCCCAAAGCATCCTTTTTAAATTCTTTTATTTCCACTTTAGGAATGTAAAGTATTCCAATATACTCTCCATCTACTTCTTGAATAAAACTGTAAGAACTAGCTGAATTCCCGTTCTTGTCTTTGACAAGACAATCAAGCGGATGATTTTTGCATAAATCAGTATACTCTTTCGCTTTTTTTGTTGCTTTATTGTAAATATTACAAGAAATAGGGTCCTTCTGACATTGGTAGATTCCAGCTTGGGTCGAGCCATCCGTGTTTTGATTGACTTTTATGCCACAAGAGGCCGGGTCTGAAAGGCATATTGCTTTGCCGTCTTCAGTGGAACCATCTGTATTCTGATTGACTGTTATGCCACAAGATGTTGGGTCTGAAAGGCATATCGCTTTGCCGTCTTCAGTGGAACCATCTGTATTCTGATTGACTGTTATGCCACAAGAGGCAGGCTCTGAAAGGCATATTGCTTTGCCGTCTTCAGTGGAACCATCTGTATTCTGATTGACTGTTATCCCACAAGAGGCAGGCTCTGAAAGGCATATTGCTTTGCCGTCTTCAGTGGAACCATCTGTATTTTGATTGACTGTTATCCCACAAGATGCCGGGTATGAAAGGCATATTGCTTTACCGTCTTCAGTGGAACCGTCCGTATTTTGATTGACCGTTATTCCACAAGAGGCCGGGTTTGAACGGCATATTGTTTTGCCCAGTTCAGTGGACCCATCTGTATTTTGATTGACCGTTATTCCACAAGAGGCCGGGTTTGAACGGCATATCGCTTTGCCCTGTTCAGTAGACCCATCTGTATTTTGATTGACCGTTATTCCACAAGAGACCGGGTTTGAACGGCATATTGCTTTGCCAGCTTCAGTGGACCCATCTGTATTTTGAGTGACCGTTATTCCACAAGAGGCAGGGTTTGAACGGCATATTGCTTTACCATCTTCAGTGGAACCATCTGTATTCTGATTGACGGTTATCCCACAAGAGGCCGGGTTTGAACGGCATATCGCTTTACCGTCTTCAGTGGACCCATCTGTATTTTGAGTGATCGTTATTCCACAAGAGCTTGGATTAGCTCGGCAAGCTGCTTTGATCGATTCAGAAATTCCCGCACATCTTGAGTTGGTCGGGTTTTGTTGACAATACTGAATACCCGGATCAAGTACGTCTGCTAAAGCCATTTCTCCTAACAGATTTAGGGAAACAAAAATAATGATACCTACGACAGAAAAGCCTGTACTTTTTTGGATGACTTGCATCGTTTTAATCTCCACTAACAAAAGTAAAGTCCGTCTGATAAAATCTTCCATTCAGACGGATTCAATTCATTTATGGTAAATGTTTAAAGGTTATACTCTCAACACAATATTTAGAGCGTTTACACTCTAAACGTCGTCCTTGAACATGTCTAAACATCCCTTGTTGATCCCCCTTTACTACTGAACCATCATCATATCTAACAGTAGGCTCTGGGCCCTTCATAACATATTTCTTGATCTTAGTTTGCGCCTTTTGTGCGCCTTGCTCATTGCCTCGCTTTTGGAACTCAAGCAACGCCTTATATTCCTTTTCCAATTCAGGCTTTGGTTTCTTGGAAACGAGAAAGTGAATTGTTTCATCCCCTGCCTGTTTATTGAGAATGAAAGATTTACCCTCGCCTGGCACAAAATAGGTACGTTTTGTTTGTACGGGGTTATCATTACCTAAATCTCCACCTATAAAGTCTTTTGTCGGAAATAAGGTAAAAAGCTGATAACTACTGTCAGACTGAAAAATATAGACATAACACTCTTGCTGAGGCGTAAACTGAATTTTGTAATAATCGCCTGAATGTAACTCACTACCATTTTGGAGAGAACGAGGAGAACCTTGTCCACCATTTGGACGGTAGCTATAACTAAAATCGGCAATTAAAGGAGAAGAATCATAAGCTAATCTGCTCCTCGTTTTTTGAACATTCTGATCGTCGATACCGACTCCTTGTTCAGGGCCCTTAACTACCATTTCATAATCTTTATCTACACATCCTGATAATAGCAATAATAACAACACTAAAAAAATCAATCTCATAACTGAACTCCTTACTCTTAAATACCATGCCGTGTTCTGTTAGTTTCTCCTCTCCTCATGTTTAAAGGTTAGGATATTGCTGAATACTCCTTCATCTCGTAAGTTGAGCGACTTGAGAACCCAATTCTCACTGTCTGGTTGTTTGCAAGCTTGATCAATTTGTTGGTATTCGGGCTTTAAATCACGATTGGTTTTAAAAGCCAAAAAGTATATTTTTTCCAGATCAACAACCTGATCATCCAGAATCCAAGATTTCGGATTATTCTCATTAGGTAAATAATAAGTTGTATTCGCACTAACGGGATTATTTCCGATTCTGACATATTCTGAACAGGGGAACAATGTATAGATATCTTTGTGTTGTTGGTTATCAATCTTCACTTGAAAAACATATACATAACTATCCTCACTAGGCGTAAATTGGATTTTGTACTGATCCTCAGAATACAACACTGCATTGTCATCAAGTGGTTTGAAATCACTATCGCCTTCAGAACGATAACTATATTTGACATCAACGTGTAATTCTGATTCCTTATGATCTGATTCCTTATGACCACAAGAGGGTTTTTCCATATATTTCAGGGTCATAACGGGTACAGAAGTCGTAAACCACCTTCCCTCTTTTTCTTCCCAAGCCGATTGCACTGCATCTATTAAGTTAGTATGTGATCTGTCATGTGTTCTAATCGCAGGCGAGCTATTTTGAAGCGCCTCATACAACTCATCTAAATGCTCATTAGGCTCTTTGAAACTCAAAAAATAGATTTTTGTCTCACCAGTATTCTTATCAATTTGTTTAACCGGCAAAGAGTAAGACGTACCCACACGCACAACGGGAGTGCTTTTATCGTCTTGATTCACAAGGTGTTCTGTCGGAATGAGACGATAAATCCGTTTACCATTATCAATTTGAAAAATATAGACGTACTTATTTTCTTTATTGGGTAAATGGTCAGTTAACCAATCCTCTTTTTTCTGGGGCGTAAACTCAATTTTGTAATCACCTTCAAAACGTAATATATTGATCTTGTCATCTTGGAGTGGTCCAAAATCTTCTTCACATGGACTGCGATAGCGATGATCCACGTCAAATTTCAATGAATCTATTTCAATAAAAGAACATTTGTTTTCTTGATAACAAGTATCGTAACAGTAATAAAAGGCACTCACTAAAGCGGTTATTAGGCCAATGAACGTTATTAAGCTTTTCCAGAAAGTATTTTCTTTATTTTCCATAAAATCTTTATTTAATAACTATCAACTACAATCCTAAATAATAAATTAGCATTATATTTTGTAAGAGAAATTGTTATTGCAAAGGGACTTGATCTGCAAAAGTACGCAAGTATTTTAATTTGAATTTGATTTAAGAGGAGACAATTTGCTATCCTAATCATTAATTAGCCCTTGCCTAATCCCGATTTTTTCTTTACAATACCCGCCCTCATGAGAGGCCACGACTTGTCACCGCGCTTTATAACACGGCAGTAGTAAATCACGGCGCGTCATCCAATATTGAACATTTGAACTTATTCACTAATGATAATTAGAAATCACATTAGGATTCATTAGGAAAAAGCATCACATTTTCAGATTGGTCGAAGTGAGGCACAATATTAAAATAAACGATTTATAAAAACTACTAATGATGATTAGGGATTTATATTAGGCACATTAGGGATTTTTGCTACAGAGCGTTTTAATACTTTGGTACAGTGCAAAAAACAATTACGCAAGCTGAACAAAAATGCGATTTAGAAAATCTCTATAAGGATTTAATGGAGTATCGCTTAAGTGAAAATTTTTGAAAGATTGAACAATAGCACGCCTGATGATGAGTGCATTGGTATTAATGGATTAATTAGGAAAATAGAGTAGGTTTTAAGATTAGCCGATGTGGGCGTTTTATTAATAGTAACCCTTTAGTGAACATCACTCATGACGAGTAGGCTTTTATGTTAGACACATTA
>JAYQWI020000612.1:0-1542 GCA_035871815.2 Candidatus Parabeggiatoa communis | reverse complement strand
TGATGTGGTTGAACGGCCTAAACAAGTTCAACCTTTGAATGCGTTTGGCTTAGAGGATCCTTTTTTATGGTTAGTCCAACGGCGCGATGCAATTGATTTGCGACATTATCAGAACAATGCCCTGAGCAATCTTAAACAATGTAAACAAAATGGGACAACATTATTAAACCGTTTCCCGCCCAATTCAAAGCAAGCTAAACAGGTTAAAAAGGTTTTAGGGCGATGTCGTAGACGGGGCTTTTACTATGCAACAGGAATAGTAGCCGGTGTATTAGCCCTTTGGCTCACTGCTGAAACCACAATGGATGTATGGAATTATAAAAAAATCACGATGGCGATTGAGAATCCCAATGCCACGCATGAGCAACTCGGAAAAGCGGAACAATGGCTCACTCAGTATACTACCGCGCCTTATTTTCGACATTTGATTTCAAAACGCTTTATCAATTTGGACGATGTTAAAACCACTTTGATAGATTTGCAAACACGCGGAGAAACTTTTTTGTGGGGGGCAGTCGAAACGGCCTTAGAAAATAATTTACAAGCTGCCATGGTGCCAGCTAAGAGATACCTAGACTATTCTCCCTATGGCCCTCATGCGGAAGAAAGCCAAAATATCCTGCTACGCGCCCAATTCCAGGTACAGCAACAGGAAAATGAAGACGCTTTTCGTCAAATCGCCAGTCGTGTGAAAGAACATTGGCAAGAGGGTGAGACACTTAACGAACTGTTAGAGAGGTTACGCAAACTGCCCGTACATCAAAACGCTGAAACAGATAAAATGCGTCAAGAACGGGTGGCCTTGGAGAAAAATGTCTTAAAACGTTTAGCCGAGATTGCGAGTCAACAAAATTGGAATCGGTTTAAGGCTGGCTACGATGACAAAATGCGGCGAAGAAATTTTCTAGCCGCAGCCCAAGCGTTGAAAAGTCGCCAATCTGATAAACGGCTGGAGAAGTTAAAGAGAGAGTTTAAGCGTGTCGTTATTCAAAGAATTGAAGATGAGGTTGAACGTGCCTTTAAGGATTATCGCTTAAGAGACGCTGAGGAGATTTTGGGTAAATATGCCCAGTTTCCAGCGGAATTTCAATACCCGCCCGGTAGCGAAGGAAATCGCAAAATCAAGGCTCTGAGACATCAAGTCGCGGAAAGACAAGATCAAGCTTTATATAATGCTGCCCTGAAATACAAGGATCGAGATCATATACTGAATTATCTGCAAAACGCACCTCTGCAAACCATGAAAAAAGAGGTTTCTGAGTACAAGGCTTATTTAGATAGCATCGAGCCAACTGCAACGATTTCCAAGTTGAAGTTATTTGTGCGGATAACTTGGCTAGCGGGTTCAGAGGGCAATGATAACACTATTCGCTTTTCCATAGATGGGAAAGATGTGATTATTAGAACGGGCGTTAAATCACAGCTTAACCAATCAACAAACCTCGGTGTTAGCTCAGCTTTTAGTGCCAAATCTTCTGATGAAAGGACAGTTAAAATCACAGTGGTCGAAGATGATTGGTTTGGTGATGATGACAATGGCTC
>JAYQWI020000611.1:0-1257 GCA_035871815.2 Candidatus Parabeggiatoa communis | reverse complement strand
AGCAGTTCTTCTAAATTGGGTTCCTCAAATTCCTCCTCCATTTCAACCATTAAAGCCCACCTTTTCCGAGAAGCGACTAACATTTGCTCTGCGCCTGCTTCGCGTAGACGGTAACTGTCTTTGCCCGGATGATCGATATCAAATTTCTTATGGTGAGAATGCTTAATCATGCCGATGCGTAAGCCTTTGGCCTTAAGTAAGGGTATGATTTTTAATAATAAAGTCGTTTTGCCCGTGCCACTGTAAGCAACAAAACCTAAAATTGGAATACGTGTCATTTAAGTTATCAGTTATTTACTTGAATTTGTCGTTTTTCGTACAAACTTTAGTTTGTCTGGGTAAAATGACAATGCAAACTAAAGTTGGAACGTAGAGCTAAATTCCATTGAAAGTGCTTCGTGTGTGTTGATATTTAAAAAGGTGTCGAGGCTGTCTGAAAAATCAACTTCTATTAATTGGGTGAGTCTCAAAAAACCCTGTATGCTACGTTCACCGCTTTCTAAATAGCTTAATAATTCGTTTAATAAACGACGTTTGAGTAGAGAAAATATAGGGTGTATACGCTGGCCATCGTATGCGACGCTGGCTTCTGCATCGCTTTGCCTTAAACCCGTATATAAACGTTTAGCGATTTCTGGACTCAGTCGCGGGCAATCGCAGGGTACAAATAAAATATAATCGGTTTCAGCCTTGGCTAAGGCGGTTGCCATGCCGGCGAGGGGGCCGTCGTAATGTCCAAAAGTATCACCGAATACGGGGCAATCACCGAGTTGTGCATAGTGTTCCAGATGACGATTGGCGCTGATTAAAAGTTGCCCCACTTGGGGGCGTAGGGCGGCAATGACATATTCAACCATCGGTTTGTTATTGAGTAAAATCAACCCTTTATCAAGGCCACCCATGCGGGTGGCACGCCCACCGGCTAGGATTACGCCAGTTAGCTTGTCTTTGTGATTTAAGAAATCGTCCATTTTGAAATGCTTTTAATTGCAAACGAAAGTAGGAACGTATACCTATCGTTTTTCAGTTATCAGTTATCAGTTATCAGTTATCAGTTGTCAAGGCATTGATATCCACTATGTTCAAGGTCAACATATTTATCTGACAAACTTTATATTAGGAATATCAAAAAAATAAATTATCCCGCAGGGCTACTCTATGCACACAAATTATTTGTAACAAACTGTCGGCTCACGCAGAGCCGCAGAGCCGCAGAGAATGAGAGAAATTAAACAAACCGGCTTGAATTGCCTTTTG